>DASTVY010000289.1:0-3250 GCA_035758865.1 Sphingomicrobium sp.
AACAGTGATGATCCGGGCACGACGTGCCTGCTGGCGATGGTGCATTGGCGGCTGACGGTTCGCGCGTGCGCCGAACATTCCTTGAGTGGGTCTTCACTGGCGGAGGGACGATCATGAGCGAACAATCCAGGGATGAGCCGCTGGACGCTCCCCTTAATCCGGCACTGAAGAGCGAAACTGAAACCGTCTATCCGACGAAGGAGTCCTCGCGGGCCCCGATCGACACGACGTCGGCGGCTGAGAATGAGGGCGAAGGGTGGCCGGTGATCTGGCTCGTGGTCACCGTGATCTGCGTAATACTCGCAATCTATTTCCTGCTCTAGCGCGCTTCTCCGGAAACCTCCTGCACGAAGCTGGCTGTTTCGAGCCTGAGACCAAGCCGTTCGAGGCCCGCACGAACATTTGACGATGGCTCTGCGCACTTGCCTGTCACCGTCAGATTGAGCGCATTGCAGCGAAGACCCGCCGCAATTCGCTCCAGCTCCCGGCATAGAACCCTCCGAACTTCGTCATTGCCACGAAGGTCGAATGCCACGATGACCTCGACCTCCAAACTCTGTTCGTGGCGCAAGTTTCGGCTTGGCCGATACGCCGCCGCGCCATGAATACACTTGTCAGGAGCGGTGACTGCCAGAACGCCGCCGTTTCCGGCGAGAAGCTCCCGTCCGAACTCCTTCCATCTGGGGAGGCTCACTCGGGTCGCGGCGCGTATGAGCGGGTAGACCTGCTCCAACTGATCGACCCTCAAGGATTTAACGGTGAAGTTCTGCATTGCTCCCGTTTCACGCAGATCGGATTGAACGCTAAGGCGAATGAACTATGTGGCATTGCGCTGGATCATTCCGGCTCTAGGCTGCCGAAGTTTCTTAGGGACTTGCCCATTGCCTTACGCGCCGCACGGGAAGCTGACTGATCTGCCGGCGGGACATCCATGTGAGACATGTCCCGTTCGTCCCATCACGATCTGTCGTGGACTGGACGCAGAGACCTTGGCCGGAATGCGCTCGCTCGGCTGGAAGCAGCGTCTTGAGCCAGAAGAGTCGGCCTTTCACGAGGGAGACCGAGCCAGACGGGTGTTCATGGTGACCCGCGGCTCACTGAAGCTCTACACCCTGCTGGCTGATGGGCGAAGGCAGGTGACGGGCTTCATGTTTCCGGGCGATTTCCTCGGTATTAGCGTCGACGAGGAATACGCGTTTACCGTTGAAGCCTTGGAAGAAACGGACGTTTGGTGGTTTTCCCGTGAAGGGTTCGACCGGTTCGTCAGCGAGCATCCGAAAGTCGAGCGGGAGTTGTATCGACTGGCAGCACACGAACTCGCCGAGGCGCAGCGCCAGATGGTCCTGCTCGGCCGCAAATCGGCCGCCGAGAGGCTTGCGAGCTTCTTCCTCTCGCTCTTGGAGCGCGCAGAGCGGGCCAGCGGTATTCGGGAGATCAGCTTCGACCTCCCGATGACACGGATCGACATCGCCGATTATCTGGGTTTGACCAAGGAAACCGTCAGCCGGATGCTCGCGCATTTACGGAGCCGGAGGCTCATCCGCCTGCAGACACAGAACCGCGTCGAGGTGCTTGACCGTGACGGCCTGCGCTCGATGGCCGACGGCGAGACTGCCGAGAATCTGGCCTAGCCGTCAGAGCGCCCACTCCGCTTGCAGCCACAGCTTGCGGGTGTCGACGCTAAAGCCTGTCGCGTCATAGTCGGCGTACTTCAGCAGCAGGGCCACCTTGCCGACCTTGAAGCCCGCCGATGCGTCCCATTCCGTCCCATAATCGACGTCGCCTTCCGCGCTGTCGAACTGGTGGAAGGTAATGTTCGCGTTCAGTCCCGGTAGCGCTTTGACGCCCTCGAATGTCCGCCCGACCGAAAGATAGGCATCTTCGAGGCCGTTGGGCGGAGTGGTCAGGAACATATCGGCCCAGCCGTTGAACTTGTGGAGCGTGGCGAGGGGCGTCTGGACCGCACGAGCATTGTCGCTTCCAAGCTGCTCCCATCCGCCGGTGATACTAAAGCCGGCAAGCTTTGTGCCCGCTTCGAACAACCAATAGTTCGCCGTATAGTCGGATGGATTGCGGCCGTAATTGGATTGGCGCGCGTAGCTTGCGCGAACGGTGACCTTCGTCGCTTTTCCCAGCGGTATCTCGCCGGTCGCATATGCCCCGTATGTCTGGCTGCTGTTCGGCAGCGCGAAGCCTTCGTCGTAGTCGATGATGTATGAGAAGAGCTTACCCTGCACGGGGCCCGGCCTGGAACCGAGACTAAGGAATATGAACTTGCCGTCGATGGCGGTTCTGGGGCCGGCGTCCGAGCCAAAGATCGTCCGCTGACTGATTGCGTAGGTCGCGTCCATGGTGATGGGGCCCAGTGACGCCTCGCCTCGAACGGCGTCGAACGTTTGTTCGTTCTGACGCCATCCGACCGATCCGACCCAGCGTTGATCGTCCAGGTTGATTCGCTGCCGTCCGGCCGTGACGGTGAGATGATCCGACTTGTATTGGAGCTGCAGGCGGTTGAGCTCGACGCTCTGCGGATCGGCAATCACGGCATATCGAGGCCGCCGCTGGTTATCGGAAATCGGAAAGGCGAATCCGTTGTAGTCGTTGACCGGCGCAACGGTCCCTTCGCCCTCGACCAGGGCTGAAAAACTGCCGAAGTTTGCCTGGGCCCCCGCACGGACCCGCAAGGTCACGGCGTCGGCGTGAAGGGGTCTCTGGTCCACCAGCTCATACCGCAGCCTCGTATCGATGATCGGCTTGATGCGGATCTCGTCCGCGCGTTGCGATTCGTCAGCAACCGCCGCGGCTGCGGGATTTGAGAACGCAAGCAAGGCAAGTATTGCCGCCGCTCCGGCCAGGTGGTTGCACATGCGCATCGTGGCCCCGCCGACTTGTTGTTTCTGGCAGCGCCATTAGGCGAAACAGCGCGCGCCCAAAGTGATCTAGCGCAAAGCTCGGTACGATGTCCGTCGTACGGGGGGAGTCGATTGGACGGAACGACCATATTCTGGATCGCCGCGCTGATGGCGGTTGCCGCGGCACTCTATTCGAGCGTCGGTCATGGCGGCGCGTCGGCCTATCTGGCCATCATGGCCCTGTTCTCACTCGCCCCCGAGACGATGCGGCCGACGGCGCTCGCGTTGAACCTGGTCGTTGCCACGTTTGCCGCCGCACGCTTTGCATCAAAGGGGCAGACGAACTGGCGGATATTGTTCGCCTTCGCCGTGACTGCGGTGCCCGCAGCCTACATCGG
>DASTVY010000353.1:0-8806 GCA_035758865.1 Sphingomicrobium sp.
GTCTGCGACGAGTCTTGGGCTGCCATGGCGAACAGGGCCGGGATCAGTCCAAGGAGGGCAAGCAGCGTCATTTAATGAAACCCATTACGGCCAAGTGGTCTACCGGCAAGCGTTGAATGCAATGTGAACTGCACTGCGGGCAAACAGGCCAGGAAAAGCGGCCTAGCTAAACGCCTTGCACTTGATGAGGGCAGCCACTAGAGCCAGCCGCGCAAATCTCAGCAGGCAGGCGAAATGGGCCAAGCCCCGCCAGCCCGCCCCAATTCTGGAGTATTCTCATGGCGAGCCAAGCGCCGAACATGCTGCCGCTTCTGTATAATGGCCTTGAGCCGCTGAATCGCAATCAGCACGGCAATTTTAAGGTCCGTCGCATGACCGGCCTCGATCGCGTCGCATCGACGCATGCCATCCCGGTGACGGTCGACGAGTTCGCGATGGTCCAGCGCCACTTCCCGATCGTGTTTTCGTCGGGTGATTCTCCGGTCCCGATCGTCCTGATGGGCCTGCACGAGGGCACCAACACATTCTTCGACGAAAAGGGCGTTGTTCGCGACTCTTCGATCTACGTTCCTGCCTATCTCCGCCGGTTCCCATTCCTCCTCGCGCGCCTGCGCGAAGACAGCGACGAGCTTTCGCTCTGCTTCGACCCTACTTCCGGAGCAGTGGGCGAATTCGACGAGGGCGAGCCCCTGTTCACCGGCGACGAGCCTTCGGACGCGACCAAGGCGATCCTCCAGTTCTGCGAACAGTTCGAGCAGGCCGGCCAGCGCACCCAGGCCTTTATGGCAGAGCTGAAGCAGTCGAACCTGCTGATGGAGGGCGAGGTCGCCATCCAGCCGGAGGGCAGCGAGCAGCCGTTCGTGTATCGCGGATTCCAGATGGTGGATGAAGAAAAGTTCCGCAATCTGCGCGGCGACGAACTCCGCAAGCTGAATCAGAATGGCGCTCTGCCGCTGATCATGGCGCACATGTTCTCGCTGTCGGTCATTCGCGACATCTTCGCCCGCCAAGTGAAGCAGGGCACCGGCCCCACGAACATTCGGCAGCCGGCGACAGCCGAAGCGTGACCGATCAACGCTCGCCTTCACGGTCAGGCGGTGCGTGTCGATCGTGCGGCAGATGGTTCCGGCGCAGTATTGAAACGGCGTAACGCGGCCCCACATCGGGCTCACGCCGCGCCGTTTTCTTCTGCCTCCCCTTCAGAAGTACAGTGCGGCACGCACCATCGGGTGCGTTCCTCCCTGACTTCCGGCCGTCCGGGCCTCCGGGCGGCCGTTTTTTACTCGGCGGCTTCTTTCACGTTGCGTAAATTGAGCGCTTCGCCGAGTTCGATGCACAGCAATTCCAGGAAGGCAGCGACCCGATCGAGTCCGCCGCCCGGAGTCCGGCCGTCGCCGGCGAGATAGGTTGCCCTGTCGATTTCCAACTGGATCCCATGAACTCCGGCATCCGGCCGGCCATGTCGAGCAATGATAGTTCCCCCGGCATAGGGATCGTTGAGCTCGACCTTGAACCCCAAGGCCCGGGCCAGGCGAGCTGCTTTGGCGCTAAACCACGGGGAAGCGCTGGATCCGTGACAGTCGCCAATCACAATTTCCGCCTGTCCGGCGCGATGCGGCATGGAGTGACAGTCGATCAGGCCCACTTCTCCGAAGCGGATTGCCAATGCATCCAGAGCGTCCGCGATGCCCTGATGGTAGGGCCGATATACTTCGTCGATGCGTCGATTTAGTTCACTCCGATCGATCCGGCGCCGCCAAAGCGTGCCGTGCCGATGGGTCCGCGACGGGACGAGGCCCAGGCCGTAGCGCGCCCGAGGCCCGACCGGTGCTGGGCTGACTCCCTCGATGGCCGCAGGGTCGACTTCGTCTTCCCCGCGATTGCAATCGATGACGGCGCGCGGGACGTTTTGGATAATCGCTCCGAATCCAGCACCGATCGCGCGCCAGCAAAGTCGATCGACCAAGGGATCCTCGAGAGTTTCCAGCGACCGTAATCCCTGGGCGGCATTAGCCAGGATCGCAGCATCATATTCACGGCCAGCATGTGAAACCGACAGCAGGATCGGCAGGGATCCTCGAGACGGATGAACTGTTGGAGGAGGGTAGGGGTTCATAGGCAACAGGGGCGAGCCTAAACGTGCCAAATGAAGACAGCAATCGGTTCAAACGCGGTCAACGGCTGGAAAATCTTAAGTCATAGGCGCATAGAGTAGTAACGATGATCAGGATCTTGCTCGCCGAAGACGATACGTCGATGCGCGAATATCTGCAGCGCGCGCTGCAGCGCGTCGGCTACGAAGTTGAAGCGGTCGGCTGCGGGACCGAAGCGATGCCGCTGCTCGAGGCTGGCAAATATGACCTGTTGCTCACCGACATCGTCATGCCCGAAATGGACGGCATCGAACTGGCCCAGAAGGCCAGTGCGATCGATCCCGCGATCCGGGTGATGTTCATCACTGGATTTGCAGCGGTCGCTCTTCAGGGCGGCCGGACCGCTCCGGAAGCCAAGCTCCTGTCTAAGCCGTTCCACCTCAAGGACCTGGTTGCGGAGGTCGACCGCCTCTTTCAAACCGAAGATCAGCACGGGCGGCTCTAGCCGCCTTTAACCCCTTGCGGGAATAGAATTCCCTCCTTAAAGGCCCCCTCCAGATGCCCGCCGCGCTCTTGCCGGTGGTACCCCGTGTGGGCGTGTAGCTCAGTGGTAGAGCACTGTGTTGACATCGCAGGGGTCGCAAGTTCAATCCTTGCCACGCCCACCATTTTCTATCTTAAAAATCAAATAGATACCGTGATTAGTGCGATCGTCGCCTAGTTCGGCTTCACGAACTTCAAGGTCATGCGATCGCTTTCGCCGATCGCCAGATATTTCTCCCGGTCCTTGTCGCCAAGCTCCAGGGTGGGCGGCAGGGTCCAGACCCCCTCGGGATAATCCTTGGTGTCCTTCGGATTGGCATTGATCTCGCTTGATTCCACGAAATTGAAGCCGGCGGCCTCAGCCAATCTCCGGACCGTCGAGACCTTGACGTAGCCGCTGGTCATCTGCCGCGCGTCGTCCGCCTCTTCCGGAAGGCGATGTTCGACCACGCCCAAGGTGCCTCCTGGCTTCAGCATCCGGAACGCCTCGGCGAACACCTGGTCAGCAATCGGCTTTTCCTCATCAAGCCAACTGTGGACGTTGCGGAAGGTGAGGACGACATCGGCGCTACCGGCGGCGATTGAGGTCGGCTGGCCGGACGTGAACGTCGCCACTTGCACGGAGCCATAGACGGGATTGCTGGCGATCTTGGTCCGGATCCTCTGGTCGTAACTGCCGGCGGGCGGGACGACGTAGAGCGCACCGCCCGAAGCGAGGTAGGGAGCCAGGACTTCCGTATACCAGCCACCGCCCGGCCAAAGTTCCACGACTGTCTGATTGGGTTGGACGCCGAAGAACGTCAGCGTTTCCTTCGGATGACGATATTTGTCACGAGCGACATTGGCCGGCGTCCGCGTTGGTGCGGCAAGAGCTGCATCCATCGGCGCGACTTGCGCTGCGGCGGGCTTGGCAGGTTCGCCCGTCCCTTGCGCGGCCAGCGGCACCGCGACCGACGTCATCAAAATCCATGCAACCGCGCGACGAATCATGTCTTTCCTCCGTGCCAACTTTGCCAACTTACGTCCCCCATGGCCTTAACTTCACTATTTTCATGGAGCCAGACGCCATTTTTGTGAAGTTAGCGGGCCTAGCCCAACCGTCGCGATGTTCCGAAGGGGCGATTGCCGGCTCATTGCCGAGTGTATGCCGATCTCGACCCTTGTAGGACAGGGATATTTGCTTCGCCGGGATTTGGTCGCTTGGTGAACTGTAGCAGCAATTCTGCCGTCGTATTAGTTTTGTGACATTAATCCTCCGGGCGAGCGTTCAACCTCGGTTCAGCGGCTTGGCCTTGTCATGCGGCGACTGTTCCTGGCGTCTCGAGGTGTTCATGCGTCTTTTCCTGCCTTTACTCAGCGTGGCGCTGACTGCAGCCGCCGCTTCCGCCCAAGCCCAACAGCTGCCCGCGGCCACGATCCATGAAATGGCCGAAACGCCGCTGGTGCGGGTCAATATCGCCGAATCGCTGCGCACTCCGCCCGACGAGGCCAGCCTGACTGTTGGCTCCCAAGCCAAGGCGCCGACCGCGACCGCCGCAGTCGCCGCCAACAAGGTCAAGACGGAACGGCTACTGGCGACAATCCGTTCGGCCGGCATCCGCGAGCGCGATGTCCAAACCCAGGGTATCCAACTCCAGCCGGACTACCGATGGGACGCCGAGCCGGGTGGTCGCGGCCGCCAGACCCTGATCGGCTACGTCGCCAGCAATTCGATACAGATCAAGACTCGCGACATCGACGGCCTAACCACCTTGCTCGACACGCTGACTACCGCGGGCGCGGACACCGTTTATGGTCCCAATTTCGGAATTTCGGACCCGGCCCCGCTCCGCCGCGAGGCTCGCGTGCGGGCAATGGCCCGAGGTTCGGCTGAAGCGACCGAATATGCCCGCAACAACGGATATTCGAAGGTCAGGCTGCTGTCGGTAGAGGAGGGGACCTCCTATCGCGGCACAGACGTCATCGTCACCGGCTCGCGGATCGCTTCCCCCTCGCTGCCACCACCGCCTCCACCGCCAGCCCCCGAGCGCGATGGTGGAATCATCGCTCCCGGGCAGCTTGAAACCGCGGTTTCGCTCAACATGCTCTATCGCATGGAGCGATAGCGGAGGCTTATAGGCAGGATTCGAGGTAGGGCTGGTCGAAGCCGAACTGCTTGGCCTTTTCCAGCGTGTAGGGACGAAGGCCCATCGAACGATATTCGCCGACGATCTTGCCGTCGGCGGTTTCGTCCAGATACTCGAACTTGAACAGCTCCTGGGTGACGATGACCTCGCCCTCCATCCCGATTACTTCGGTGATGTTGGTCGTGCGGCGCGAACCGTCACGAAGGCGCTTCACCTGGACGATGAGGTCGACCGAGTCCGCGATCTGGCGCGAAATTGCCTCCTTCGGGATCTTGATGTCGCCCATCATCACCATGTTTTCCATACGAGCGAGGCATTCGCGCGGGCTGTTGGAGTGAAGCGTCGCCATCGAGCCGTCGTGGCCGGTGTTCATGGCCGCCAGGAGGTCGAAACACTCCTGGCCACGAATTTCGCCCAGGATGATGCGGTCAGGGCGCATACGCAGGGCGTTGATGACCAAGTCGCGGATGGTGATCGCGCCCTGGCCTTCGAGGTTGGGAGGCCGGGTTTCGAGCGGCAGCCAGTGCGGCTGCTGCAGCCTCAATTCGGCCGCGTCTTCGATGGTGATCACACGCTCGCCCGGGTCGATCATCTTCGACAGGGCGTTGAGCATGGTCGTCTTACCAGAGCCGGTACCGCCCGAGATGATCACGTTCATTCGGCAAGCGCCGGCGATCTTGAGGCAGGTCGCCATCTTTTCCGACATCGAGCCGAAGCCGCGCATCATGTCGAGCGTGATCGGCTTTTCGGAGAATTTACGAATGGAAATGGCCGTGCCGCGGAGCGACAACGGCGGGATGATGACGTTGACGCGGCTGCCGTCCTGAAGGCGTGCGTCGGCCAGCGGCGTGGTCTGGTCGACGCGGCGGCCGACCTTGTTGACGATGCGCTGGGCGATCTGGAACAGATGCTCCTCGTCGCGGAACTGGATCTTGGCCAGCTCCAGCTTGCCCTTGCGCTCGATGAAGGTCTGGTCGGGGCCGTTGACCATGATGTCGCTGACGGCCGGGTCGGCCAGCAGCTCTTCGAGCGGCCCGAGGCCCAGCAATTCGTCGACCAGCACCTTTTCGAGTGCGAACTGCTCGCGCCGGTTCAGGGTGATCTTCAGCTCGGCGAGCACTTCGCCGATGATCGGACGGAATTCCTCGGCCAGCTCGTCTTTTCCGAGCGTCGCGGCAGCTTCCGGGTCGACGCGCTCGAGCAGGCGCGGAAGAACCTGTTCCTTGATGCGGTGAACCGCCGCTTCGAAGCCTTCTGACTTGCTGCTGGCGCGGTCGCCACTAGCGTTCTGGCGGTCGTTTAGGCGATCCATCGCCGCGGCCGGCGGAACGGCGCCGCCGCCACCTTCCGAGGTAACGTCATCTTCGGGGGTCGGGATCTCTTCCGGCACGGGCGGGAATTGATCCCCTCCGCCAGCGGCGCCAGCGCCGCCCTTCATTGGGCGGGCGACACCGAAGCTGGGACGCTGTCCAGCGCCGAGACCGTTACGCTTGCCGAATGCGTTCATAACTGACGATTCCCAGTTCAATCCGCGGAAAACCGAATTGGTGAATAGGGGACAAACTTTGAGAAAAGACTAATTTCGCCTGATTTGATGATCCGGGGCGGACCGATTTAAGACGGTCAGCGCTTGGTCCACGTCAGCCAGCCGCTGGCGACATAATTCCATACCGAACCGACGATGGCGCCAGCGATTCCGGCGATCCACCAGCCATGGAACTGCTCATAGACCAGGCTGCCAATGCCGACATTGGCGACCGCCCCAAGTGAGCAGACCAGGTAGAAGGAGAAGAGGCCGCCGATCCAGGCCAGGCCTTTGAGCTGGCGATCTCGATAGGTGAATTTGTTGTTGAGCGCGAAGTTGAACGTCATGGCACCGATCACGGCCACCGTCTGTGACGTAGCGAACGCCGCTCCGATCACGTTGAGCGTCAGGTAGAGCAGCGCAAGGTGAACGCCGACACCAAGCATTCCAATTGCACCGAACTGTACCAGCTTGACCGGCACGTACCGCCCGATTGCCTTGTCCAGGAGCAACTCGACATATTCGAGCGCCACCATCTCATCGAGCTTGGACTCGCCATGCAGGCGAGTGCCGAACGTATAGCCGACCTCGGCGACTTTGAGCGGACGGGGATGCGAAGCGACGAGGTCCAGCAGGATCTTGTATCCGACGGTGCTGAGCTTGGGTGCTGCTTCGAGCAGCACGTCCCTGCGTACCGCGAAAAACCCGCTCATCGGATCGGACAACCGCGTCTTCATGATCGGCGAGGCCAGGGCTGTCGCAAAGCGGCTGATCTTCAACCGATCCTCGGCCCAATCCCCGGTCGAGCCATTGGCGGCATAGCGGGTGCCGATCGCAAGCTCGTTTCCTCCATCCGCAATGGCGCGATAGAGTTCCGGCAGGATCTTTTCGTCATGCTGAAGATCGGCGTCGATGACCGCGATGATTGGCGTGGTCGAGGCAAGGGCGCCTTCGACAACCGCTGAGGCAAGCCCGCGCCGGCCGATGCGACGGATCAGCCGCACGTGGCGATCGGTCTGGGCAATGCTGGTCAAGAGCTCAGGCGTGCCGTCGGTCGAGTTATCGTCGACGAAGATTGCTTCCCATTCGATCCCGGCAAGTGCGACGCCCAGCCGTTCGAGCAGCTGCTCGACATTTCCGGCTTCATTTTTCGTGGGGATGACGACGCCCAGCTGCAGCGGGGCTTCGCGCACGGCAGGCTTGGGTTGAACAGGCTGTTGCAGCAAGAGGATACCCCCGATGACTCGAAGTTATCACCCAAGCATTTCTAGGTAAAAGGAAAGTTAACTCCTTGGGGGTGCCAGAGAGTTTTAGCCGGGAGTGCCTAAGCGTTGGCGCTTTCAGCAAGCACCACAAGCCCCTGGTCGCCGACTTCGGCGAAGCCGCCGGATACGGAGATCGTTTCAGGTCCGGAACCAGCCGTCTTGTAGATCTTAAGCTCGCCGTCCTTCAGAGTGGTCATGAAGGGCGCGTGGCCGGCCATGACCCCGAACTCGCCCTCGCTGCCGGGAACGACGACCATGTGCACCTCGTCCGAACGCACCAGCTTTTCCGGGGTCACCAGCTCGAAATGAAGGTTGGCCATCTAAGTTACTTCTTTCCTTCGATCGCGACGTCGAAGGTCGACGCTGCTCTCTCGAATTTGTCCCGGCAGCCCGGATTGCAGAAGCCCACGACTTCGCCCCGATAGAGCGTCAGGCTGTCCTCCTGGACGGGGTCTCCCGACCAGGGACAGTGCGTGTTGGCGCAATCCTCGAGACGAAGGCCGTTGGCCATTCCAACTAGGCTCCCTGCGCCAGCTTCTCGGCCTTGGCGACCACTTCCTCGATGCCGCCGACCATGTAGAACGCAGCTTCCGGAAGATGATCATATTCGCCGTTGACGACCGCCTTGAACGAGCTGACCGTATCCTCAATCTGCACGAACTTGCCGGCGATGCCGGTGAACACTTCGGCAACGTGGAACGGCTGGCTGAGGAAGCGCTGGATCTTCCGGGCCCGGCTGACGATCAGCTTATCTTCTTCGCTCAGCTCATCCATGCCGAGGATGGCGATGATGTCCTGCAGACTCTTGTAGCGCTGGAGCGTCTCCTGGACCGAGCGAGCGACCTCGTAGTGCTCCTGGCCGACGACAGACGCTGCCAGCACGCGGCTGGTCGAGTCCAGCGGGTCGACGGCTGGGTAGATGCCGAGTTCGGAGATGGCGCGCGACAGCACGGTGGTGGCATCCAAGTGAGCGAAGGAGGTCGCCGGTGCCGGGTCGGTCAAGTCGTCAGCCGGCACATAGATCGCCTGCACCGAGGTGATCGAGCCCTTGTTGGTTGAGGTGATGCGTTCCTGCAGCGTGCCCATGTCGGTGGCCAGGGTCGGCTGGTAGCCCACCGCCGACGGAATACGGCCGAGCAGCGCCGACACTTCCGAACCCGCCTGGGTAAAGCGGAAGATGTTGTCGACGAAGAACAGAACGTCTTGGCCTTCCTGGTCGCGGAAATATTCGGCCTGGGTCAGGCCCGACAGGGC
>DASTVY010000368.1:0-10817 GCA_035758865.1 Sphingomicrobium sp.
GTTCCGACATGACGAGAAGGGATTGGTCGACTGGACAAAGATATGATTGTGACACGCTTTTGCACCTCAATTGGATTGATCCCAATCGAGCGGTCGGAGAAATTCAGGGGATAGTGAAAATAACCCGAACCGGCACCGAGCACACTCGATGCGGTCCGACATCACGGCATGTTGCCGTCAGAGGGGCCCGGTCCCGCCGCGCCAAATTATGCATCCTGGCAAAACAATCAAGCCAGGTAGAATATTCTTGCCCAAACCGAGCGGGAAAACTGGTGAGCCCTGCTGGATTCGAACCAGCGACCTACTGATTAAAAGTCAGTTGCTCTACCGACTGAGCTAAGGGCCCGTACCGTTGATCGGATGGCCGCCGTTAGCGTCTGGGGCGGCGCTTGCCAAGGCGCGAAAGCAGGTGGCGGACGCTGAGCGGCCCGGCAATGAGCCAATCGGGCGCGATTGCGGCCAGTGGCCCCAGGACGAATTCGCGTTCGGCCAGCCGAGGGTGGGGAATGGTCAGGCCCCGCGCACGAAACCTTCCCCCGTCCCAGGCTGCCAGGTCCAGGTCCAGCACACGCTCGCCCCATCGCCGCCCGGCTCGGCGTCCAAACTCCCGTTCGATCCGCTTCAGTGCGGCCAGCATCGCAGCCGGATCCAGTTCGCTCGTCACCAGCGCGACCGAATTTGCGAAATCGCGGCCCGCTCCGCCGATCGCCTTGTTGAGGATGATCGGCGCTGCATCGAACAGGTCGAAATCCGCATCCAGGCGCGCAATCGCGGCTTCCACCACCGTGGCCGGCAAGCCGTAGCGGCCATGGCGCCGGTTGGAGCCGATGGCGACGGCATAGAGATGCGTTGCGTGCCTCACGAGCGCCCGCCTAGGCTAGCTCCATGCAATTCGCCAGCCCGGCTGACCTGTCTCCCATTCCATCGGTGGAGGCGCCGCGCGACTGCCCGCTTTGCCCAAGGCTGGTGGCCCTTCGAAACGATTGCCGCGCCGAGCATCCGGGGTGGTGGAATGCGCCGGTGCCGTCGTTCGGCGATCCTGGGGCATGGCTTGCGGTTGTCGGCCTTGCGCCCGGCAAGCATGGTGCAAACCGTACCGGTCGCCCTTTCACCGGCGATTATGCGGGAGAGTTGCTCTATTCCACGCTATCGAAATTCGGCCTCGCCCAAGGCTGTTATGGCGGGGCCCGCAATGACGGCCTGCGGCTGCATGGAGCCATCATCCTCAACGCCGTCAAATGCCTTCCGCCCGGCAACAAGACGCTTCCGGCCGAAGAGGCCAACTGCCGCCCATTCCTTGCCGCTGCAATCGATGCGCTTCCCAACCTCAGCACCTTCATCGCTTTAGGACGCGTCGCGCACGACAGCCTTTGCAGGGTCTTCGGATTGCCGGTCTTTCGAATGAAATTCGCGCATGGCGCCGAGCATCCGCTACCGGGCAAACGACTGCTCATCGATAGCTACCACTGCAGCCGTTACAACCAGAACACGGGAAGGCTCGATCGCTCAATGTTTGAGAAGGTTTTCGATATGGCTCTTCAGTCGCGGTAACCGAAGCGCTTCACCCAGGGATCCAGGATCGGAAGGATCGGTTGCAGCTGATCTTCGTAGCGACGCCACTGCTGCGAGCCGTCGTACAGCTTCTTGCGGACCTGCGTGGCACTGAGCGTTGAAACGCCGCGGCGCCGCGCCGTCTGGGCAAAGTCGCGCATATCCTCGGTCCATTCCGCCCCAAGGAAGTCGCACAGCTGGCGCGCCTCCGCTTCGAAATCCGCCACGAGCGCCTCGTAGTGCAGCTCGTGCCGGGCGAGTGGAAGGCCGGCGAGGAATGCCTCCTGCATCCGCATCATCGCGTCGTAATGACGGGCCGTCCGCTCCAGGTCCGTGAACTCGAAAGCTGCCGGCGTCGGCGCGAAGTTCAACCGGAAACAGCTCAGGACGACGTCTCGCGGGTCTCGGCGCATCACGATGATTTTCGCAGCCGGAAACAACCGCGCGATCAGCGGCAGCATCAGTCCCTTCAACGGATCCTTGTCGACGAACAGCTTTCCACGGACGTCGACTCCAGCCTTCGCCACGAACTGCCAATATGCCTCGCGCAGCTTTTTGAGTTCGCCGGCCTTTGCCGCCGCAAGCTTCGCCAATCCGCCTTTGGCCAGATATTTGTCGCCGGCCTCCAGTGTCGGCCGCTCCTCCAGCGCCTCCACGTTCGGGATCGACGCGAGCATATTCTCGACAAGAGTCGTGCCCGACCGCGGAAAGCCGATGATGAAGACGGGAGCGGGCTCCTTTCCGGCAACATCCCTGGGCCATTGGCCGATTGCTTCGAACTCCGTGAGGAGCCGGTCGGCAAGCTCGCGCTGGGTTTCGTCGTCTGACGCAAATCGTTCGAAGCGGCGGGCTGACGCCTCATTGGAAGCCGTGTAAGCATCGAAGGCATCGGAGTATCGGCCCAGGCGATCCAGGGCATCGCCTTTCAATGCTTCCAGGTTTGACCGGTTGTCATCGCTTATTTCCGACGCAAGCACAGGTTCCAGGACGGGAAGTGCCTGCTTTGGATTGCCGCGCTCGATCTGGAGGCGCGCCATGCCCGCTGCACCTTGGGTGTCGAGCGGATTCAGGGCCAGCGACCGCTCCGCATATTGGAACGCAAGGTCGAGCTCGCCCCGACGCGACGCGATTGCCGCCACGCCGCCAAATGCGGACGAGGATTGGGGGTCCAGCTCGGCCGCGCGGCGATAGCTGACAAGAGCCGCCTCCAGCGATCCGCCGGTCTCCAGCGCCATCCCGCGTTCCAGCCAAGGGTCGGCGGAAAATGGGTTAAGACGGATGGCTTCATCGAGCCGTTTCAGCGCTTCGCTCAGATTGCCCTGCTTGCGAAGCACTGCACCCAGTGCGCCGATAATGTTCGGATCGCCCGGCGCCATCTCGAGCGCTTCATCGAGCAGCTTTCGCGCCGCCTCGAATTCGTTCGAGCCTTCCAGTTTCCAGGCGGCGAGGTTGAACAGCATCGGATCGCGTTGCCCTTTGGCCAGCGCGTCTTCGGCAAGGTCAGCGGCGCGGGCAATGTCGCGTTCGGCCAGCGCCTGCTCAATCGACTGCCTTGTGTCGGGCCTAAGCGAACTCACCGGTCCTCCACCAGCCGGCCGTAAAGCTCCGGCCTGCGGTCACGAAAGAAGCCGAAGGCGGCGCGATGGCGCTTGGCCTGGTCGACATCGAGCGTCGCGACGAGAACCCCGCTGTCCTCTTTCCCGAACTCGGCGAGGATGTCGCCCCGCTCATCGCAGATGAAGCTGTTGCCATAGAAGATCTGGCCGCTCTCGTTGCCGATCCGGTTGGAGGCGACCACCGGGACGACGTTGGATACCGCGTGGCCGATCATTGCCCTGCGCCAAAGTCGCGACGTGTCGAGATCGGGATCATGCGGTTCGCTGCCGATCGCCGTCGGGTAGAACAGGATTTCGGCGCCCAGCAACATCATGGCCCGTGCCGTTTCGGGGTACCATTGGTCCCAGCAAATGCCGACGCCCAAGGTCGTCCCTGCTCCCGGCCAAACCTTGAAGCCGGTGTTGCCGGGCCGGAAATAGAATTTCTCCTCGTAGCCCGGGCCATCGGGGATATGGCTCTTGCGATAAACACCCTGGATCTTGCCGTCGGGTCCGATCATCGCCAGCGAATTGTAATAATGCGGTGGATCAGCCTCGAAGAAGCTGGTCGGAATCCAGATCCGCAGTTCCTCGGCCAGCTTTTGCATGGCCTTGACCGACGGATGTTCCTTGGTGCGTTTTGCCGTCGAAAACAGGCCCTCATCCTCGACCCGGCAGAAATAGGGACCTTCGAACAGCTCGGGCGGAAGCACGACCTGCGCGTCCTTGGCGGCAGCTTCGCGGACAAGCTCCGATACGTTGCGGATATTCTCCGCAATATCCTCGCCGAAGGCGAGCTGCATCGCAGCGACGGTGATCTTCTGACTCATTCTGGCACCTGCTGACTGATGCAGTGGAAGCTTCCGCCGCCGGTCAAAATATGGTCGGCTCGCAGTCCGACAACCCGGCGATCCGCGAAAAGCTCCTGAATTGCTTCCACCGCCGCGCCGTCGTTCGGCGCGCCGTAGAGCGGGACGACGACCGCAGCGTTGCCGATGTAGAAGTTCATATAGCTGGCCGGGATGATCTCGCCGTCCCGCTCCACCTTGCCCGGCGAGGGAATGGCGACCACTTCCAGGTCGGCATCGAGCAGCGCCTCGGCTGCGTCGGCGTAGACCTGGGCATTGGGATCTTCCGCTGCCGCTTCGGGGATGGCGACGCGGTTGGGCGCAACAAAGCGCGCCAGATTGTCGACATGGCCGTCAGTGTGGTCGTTGAGCAGACCATCGCCCAGCCAAACAACGCGGGAAGCGCCGAGATCGCGCTTCAGACGTTCCTCGACCTCGGCCTTGCCCAGCCCCGGGTTGCGGTTGGGATTGAGCAGGCATTGCTCGGTCGTGATGAGCGTTCCGGAACCGTCGCCGTCGATGGCTCCGCCTTCCAGGATCCAGTCTGCTTTGGAAAATGGCAGGCCCGCCTCGTCGCAAAGCCGCTGGCCGATGCTGTCATCGCCTGGAAGGTCGTACTTCCCGCCCCATCCGTTGAAGCCGAAGCCCTGAGCTCGCCGATGCGCTTCGCTTCCGGTGACGATCGCTCCCGTGTCGCGCAGCCAGATGTCGCCGAAGGGCTCGACGATGACGCGCGCGAAGGGTGCCAGGCGGCGTGCTTCGGCGGCGGCGATTTGGTCGGCCGCGACCAGCCAGACCTCTTCGCCCGCTCCATCGGCTTGAACGGCGGCCGCGAAGGTGGCGACCTCCGCCTGGGCCGGCGCGAGGTCGTCCTCCCACAGGTCGGCGGCGCTCGGGAACCCGATCCAGACGGCCTGGTGGGGAGCCCATTCAGGGAGTGGTAGCTGACTCATGTGGCGGGCGGATAACAGGCAGAGGAAAATGCGCCAAGCCGCGCTTGCACATCAGCTCCCGGCCCGCCAGCATTTGGTCGCGCCGAGGGGGAGGTAAATAGTGAAGTTCAAGAATTTGATCGCGGTTGCATCTTTGGCTGGCGCGATCATGGCCTGGCCTGCGCAGTCCTGGGCTCAGAGCTCCATGGGTTCGTCGCCGGAAACGGGTAGCCTGATTTCCCGGCGCGCGGCGCAAATCAGCGGCACGACCAAGACCGACGCCCGTCGCACAACACGGGATTATGGTGTCTGCGTATTGAAGCGCTTCCCCAAATATGGTGAGCGGGTGGCGCTGGAGCCAGTTCATACCGATGAATATGACAAGCTTCTCAAGCGGATGGTGATTGACGATTGCTTGAGCCTTGGCGAGTTGAGCTTTCCGTTGAATGTCGTCCGCTCTGCCGTCATTGAGGCGCTGTATATCCAGGAGTTCGGCCGCAGCGGTCCGACTGACTTTTCCCAGGTTCCGCCGATCGACTATCTTTCAGGCTATCCTGCCGAGTTGCCCGGCAATGCCCGCACGACCGTCGCGCTTGGGAAGTTCGGCGATTGCGTAAGCCGCAAGGATCCGGTCAATGCGCGAGCGTTGGCGGTCAGTATTCCGGGCAGTGCGGATGAGACGCAACGCTTCCGGTTCCTATCGCCGAGCTTCAATGGATGTGTGATTCAGGGCGAGAAGCTGACCTTTTCCAAGTCAGTCATTCGCGGTGCCGTGAGCGAGGGGCTTTTCCGACTTTCAAGGGCGGCAGGCCAAACCCAAGCGGGTTCAAACTGATATCGGCAAACAGGCAAAAGGAAAGGGCGGCGCCTTGCGGCACCGCCCTTTTTGATCCGGCCGATCCGAGCGATCAGCGCGAATAGAATTCGATGACCAGGTTCGGTTCCATCCGGACGGGGTAGGGCACCTCGTCAAGGGTCGGAACGCGGGTGAACTGGACCTTGGACGTACCGTCCGGCGCGACATATTCAGGGATGTCGCGCTCGGCCAGGCTCTGCGCTTCCATGACAAGCGCCATTTCCTGCGCCTTGGGGCCGAGCTCAACCACATCGCCGACGTCGATGCGGCGCGAGGCGATGTTGCATTTCGTGCCGTTCACACGGATGTGGCCGTGGCTGACCAGCTGGCGGGCGGCCCAGATCGTCGGCGCGAACTTGGCACGATAGACAATCATGTCCAGCCGGCGCTCGAGCAGGCCGATCAGGTTCTGCGAGGCGTCGCCCTTCATTCGGCTGGCTTCGACATAGGTCCGCTTGAACTGCTTTTCGGTGACGTCGCCGTAATAGCCCTTCAGCTTCTGCTTGGCGCGCAGCTGAAGGCCGAAGTCGGACATCTTGCCCTTGCGGCGCTGGCCGTGCTGGCCGGGACCATATTCGCGGCGGTTGACCGGGCTCTTCGGGCGACCGAAAATATTTTCGCCCATGCGGCGGTCGAGTTTGTACTTGGCGCTGCTGCGCTTCGACATGTTAACTACTCCAATTCGCGTTTCAAAATCGTCCGGAACCGCACCGGCAAGCCAAACTGCTTACCGCGACCACCGCTTCACCGGACATGCAGGGTCAATTGCGAGCCGGGCGCCTAGCCGGAGAGGGCCGAAACGTCAAGCTTTGCAAGGGATAGCGGCATTTGGCATGGGGCAATCCATGACCGACATTCTCGAGCCCGTCGATTGCACCACCATGACCGAAGTCCGGGCGGGCGTCGACGACGTCGACCGGCAGATCGTCGCCCTTCTCAAACGCCGCTTCGGATATATGGACGCGGCTGCCCGCATCAAGCCGGACCGATCGGCCGTCCGCGATGAATGGCGCAAGGCCGATGTACTGGCCAAGGTGGATGGAGCTGCCGCCGAGCTGGGCGTGGACCGTTCGCTGGCGGCAAGACTCTATGAAGATTTGATCGAGACCTCGATCGCCCATGAGCTCGAGGTATTCGATCGGACGCGAGGCTAGCGGCGCCGTTCGTTCGCTTCCCGGACCCGCTTCCACTGTTCGGCCGTCATGCAGACCCGCTTGGTTCCCTGGATCTGGCCCGTCACCGGCTGACGCCTGCAGATCTTCTTTTCAGCTTCCGCTGCTTCATTGGCGATCGGTGCGGACGGCGTAACTTCCGTGGAAGCGGCTCCTTCCGACGCAACCAACATTACGCTGAACAAAGCGATAAACATTCGAATCCCCTAACCTAAATCACGAAATCGCGCCCCTAGCCGCCAGAAAGACGGAATGGAAAGATTTCTTCCTTAGTTTTTCGACGAACGGAGGTCGCCCAGCGCTCGAATTACTCCGCGAAGCGCCTGAATTTCACGGCTCGACCACTGCGGCTTAGTCAAAATGGTGCGCAGCGTCGTCTTCGTCGCGCGAATCCGATCAGGCGGAAAGAAATAGCCGGCTGTCTCGAGATCCGCCTCCAATTGGCCGATTAGCCCGTCCAGCTCACCCATCGAAGCGGGCGGTTCGAGTTCCTTAGCCGTAGGCTGGGATAGCTCTGCACCGCGCGACCATTCATAAGCGAGAAGGATGACCGCCTGGGCGAGGTTGAGGCTGGCAAATTCCGGATTGATGGGGACGGTGACAATTTTGCCGGCCACCGCCACGTCGTCGGTGGCGAGCCCCGCGCGTTCCGGGCCGAATAGAATCGCAGACCGGCCTTCTGTCGAGTGAATCTCATTGGCCATTTCCTCCGGCCCTACCACCGGGATCACCAGGTCCCGGCGCCTCACGGTCGAGGCATAGACGAGGCTGCAGTCGGCGATCGCCTCCGCGGTCGTTTCGAAGACCCTGGCATTCTCAAGGACGGTGTCGGCGCCGCTGGCGGAAGGACCCGCCTCGGGGTTGGGCCACCCGTCGCGGGGCGCCACTAGCCGTAACTCGGTGAGGCCGAAGTTCAGCATGGCCCTCGCCGCCTTGCCGATATTCTGGCCAAGCTGCGGACGGACAAGGACGATGACTGGTCTTCGGTCCTTCGATACGGGGCCTTCGGCTTCGCTCAGACCCCTACTCAGGACGAACGGATGTTGTGAATCGCCTTTTCCCCGTTCGTCCTGAGTAGCCGCTGAGCCTGTCGAAGCGGCGTATCGAAGGAACAGTTTGCGCGAGAGGCGTTGGACTGCATCCCAATCGCCCTGAATGAGCGCCTCTTTCTTTGCCCGGCTCCACCCCTTGAGCCGCCGCTCGGCAGCCAGTGCTTCTTCGCGCGAAGGGAAATCTTGGCTCCAGACGAGTTGAACAGGGCGTCGCTTATGGGTGTAGCCGGCAATCAGGCCGGCTTGGTGCACTCCAACTCTGGCTTCTAAGTCTTCCGTATGCCCGACGTAATAACTCTCGTCTGAGCATCTGAGCATGTAGACGTAAAAACTCATGCTTGTCCTTCGAGACGGGCCTTCGACGCGCTTCGCTTGCTCAGTCCCTCCTCAGGGCGAACAGAAAGAGGGAAGGACAGAATCATAGCAGCTTGCTGTGACCCGGCGGGATCGATTCCTTTTCCACGCGCTCGGCAATTTCCGCGAAATCGCCCGGATCGCTGAAGTCTTTGTAGATGCTTGCGAATCTTATGTAGGCGACATGATCCAGCGCCTTCAGGCCAGCCATTACCGCCTCGCCGATCTTCACCGACGAGACCTCGTCTCCCATCGTTTCCATTTGCCGCTGAACGCCGCTGATCAGTTGGTCGATCTTGGCCGGATCGATGTCGCGCTTGCGGCAGCTATGGCTGATCGCGCGCTCCAGTTTCGCCCGGTCGAACGGCTCGCGCTTGCCGTCCTTCTTGATGACGGTGAGGTCGCGGATGTGGACCCGCTCGAATGTCGTGAAGCGGGCGCCGCAGCCCTCGCACTGCCGCCGCCGCCGGATCGCCGCGCCGTCCTCGGTCGGCCGGCTGTCCTTTACCTGGCTGTCTTCGTGCGCGCAGAAGGGACAGCGCAAGCCTCAGCCCTCGTAGATTGGGAAGCGGGCGCACAGCGCGCGGACACGCTCGTTGACCGACTTTTCGACGGCGCCGTTGTTGTCGGCGCCGTTCGTCTGAAGTCCGTCAAGTACGTCGGCGACCATGTCGGCGATGTCGCGGAACTCGGCCTCGCCGAACCCGCGGGTAGTGCCTGCGGGTGAACCGACGCGGATACCGCTGGTCTTGACCGGCGGCAGCGGATCGAACGGAACGCCGTTCTTGTTGCAGGTGATGCCGGCATGCTCGAGGCTTTGATCGGCATCGGCGCCAGTCACGCCCAGCGGCCTCAGGTCGACCAGCGCGAGATGCGTGTCGGTTCCTCCAGCAACCAGGTCTGCGCCGCGCTCCTTCAGCCGGTTGGCGAGCGTCTGGGCATTGTTGATGACAGCCTTAGCGTAAGTCTTGAAGCCGGGCTCCAGCGCCTCGCCGAAAGCCACCGCCTTGGCGGCGATGACATGCATTAGCGGCCCGCCCTGGAGGCCCGGAAAGACGGCTGAATTGATCTTCTTGGCGATCGCCTCGTCATCGGTCAGCACCATGCCGCCGCGTGGTCCGCGCAACGTCTTGTGTGTGGTCGTTGTGACGACGTGGGCGTGGCCAAATGGAGTTGGATGCTCGCCCGCGGCGACCAGCCCCGCGAAATGCGCCATATCGACGAACAGATAGGCGCCCACCTCGTCGCAAATCGCGCGGAAGCGGGCGAAATCGAAGTGCCGCGGATAGGCTGAGCCGCCCGCGATGATCATCTTGGGCTGATGCTCCTTCGCCAGCCGCTCGACCTCGTCGAAATCGACCAGATGATCGTCGGGGCGAACGCCATATTGGACGGCGTTGAACCATTTGCCGGATTGCGCCGGTGGCGCGCCGTGGGTCAGGTGGCCGCCGGCTGCCAGGCTCATTCCCATGATCGTATCGCCCGGCTTCAGCAGCGCCATCATCACCGCGCCATTGGCTTGCGCGCCCGAATGCGGCTGCACGTTGGCGAAGCCGCATCCGAACAGCTGCTTGGCGCGCTCGATCGCCAGGGTTTCGACCGAATCCGACGGTCCGCAGCCCTGGTAGTAGCGGCGGCCCGGATAACCTTCGGCATATTTGTTGGTGAGAACCGAACCCTGCGCTTCGAGCACCGCCCGGCTGACGATATTCTCGGAAGCGATCAGCTCGATCTGATCCTGTTCACGGCGCAGTTCGGCCTTGATTGCGTCGGACACCGCAGGATCGGCATCGCCAAGCCGGCGAGTGAAAAAACCGAGCGGTTGGACGTGAGTCAGGTCGGGCGCGGTGGCCATTAGTCACTTTCCTGCAAAAGTCGTGATAGCTGGTCGACGCGGCGCTGATGGCGTCCGCCGGCGAATTCGGTGCCAAGGAAGGCCTGGACGCAAGCCTTGGCCATGTCGGAACCGATCAAGCGCGCGCCCATGGCGAGCACATTGGCGTCATTATGTTCGCGCGCCAGGGCGGCCGAAAGCGGATCGTCGACCCGTGCGCACCGGCAGGCCGGATTGCGATTGACCGCGATGGAGATGCCGATTCCGGATCCGCAGACGACAACGCCGCGTTCTGCGCTGCCGCTGGCAACTGCCTCCGCCAGCTTCGCGCCGAATTGCGGGTAATCGACACTTTCAGGGCCGTTCGTGCCGAGATCTTCCACCTCATGGCCCGCTTCGCGGAGCCAGGCGACGAGCTCGTCTTTCAACATGTAACCGGCATGGTCGGCGGCAAGAGCGATGCGCATGGTCTTGCACTAAGGCAAAGGTCCAAGATTCGCCACCCTTGCTTAGGCCATTCGGCCCACCACAATGCGAATTGCGCGGCGGCGATCCTGGCCCCTCATTGCGGGCTTGTGGACGCTCCTTAGAAATCTTTCCGGAAGTCATCTCAACTAATCGCA
>DASTVY010000388.1:0-22336 GCA_035758865.1 Sphingomicrobium sp.
GGACATTGCCTGGGGTGTATCGGGCGAGGAAGCACTGGCACTTCACCGCAAGGGTGAGACTGTCAAGGCGGTCGTGCTCGACGTCGATGTCGAGAAGGAGCGTATCAGCCTCGGCATGAAGCAGCTCGAGCGTGGCGGCGTGGTCGCTTCCGGTTCGGGCGGCGTCAACAAGGGCGAGACTGTCACCGTCGAGGTTCTCGAGGTGAAGGATGGCGGTCTGGACGTCCAAGTGGCGGAAGGCGGGCCCACCGGCTTCATCAAGCGCACCGACCTAGGCCGCGACCGCGACGAGCAGCGTCCGGAGCGTTTCCAGGTCGGCCAAAAGTTCGATGCGCTGGTCACCGGCTTCGATCGGTCCAAGAAGCCGAACTTCTCGATCAAGGCGCTTCAGATCGCCGAAGAAAAGCAGGCCGTTGCCCAGTACGGGTCGTCGGACAGCGGCGCTTCGCTGGGCGACATCCTCGGCGCGGCTCTGAAGGAGCGTCAGGCCAAGGGCGGCACTGCAGCTCCGGCGGAGGCGGAGGCGGAGGCTGAGGCTGAGGCTGAGGCGGAGGCTGAAACCGTCGAGGCCGCCGAACCGAAGGCCAAGAAGACCAAGAAGTGACGGCTCGGTCAACGCTCTACGCGTGACTGAGCAGACCACTGAGAAGGGACAAAGAGGGCGTGGATGCGGCAATGCATCCGCGCCTTTTTTGCTGCGCCGGCAATTGGCCCGACCCTTGCTCGAGCGCTGCACTAGGATACAAGGGCTTCACCGCCGACGAGCTGGTACAGCTCAAGATCCACGGAGTTATCCCGGACTATGCGCGGTCCCTGCAGGTTCATGGCATGAAGAATCTCAACGCCGACCAGTTGGTTCGGCTCAAGATTTCCGGGTTTCAGCCTTCATTTCAGTGAAGGAAATCGGCAGAGCTGTTTCGAAAAAGAAATAACCTAGGTAAACCTTTGATGGTGTGACTTTTTGTCCCGTCACGAAACGAAATGGAGAGGCGCGGATGCAGCAATGCAACTGCGCCCTTTTCCTTTGCCCAACGGGCTGATACGCAATGCGCCAACGCCGGGGGGAGCTGGCGCCAAATTTCTAGATTCTTGCGGGGAACTCGATGATCCGTTCCGAGCTGGTGCAAAAATTGTGCAGCGACTTTCCCGACCTCAGCCAGCGCGAGGTCGAAAATGTAGTGTCGGCGATTTTTGACTCAATTACCGACCAACTGGCCAAGGGCGGCCGCGTCGAACTGCGCGGCTTTGGCGCCTGTTCGACGCGTCAACGCGACGCCCGTACCGGCCGCAATCCGCGGACGGGCGAGGCCGTCGATGTCGACGCCAAGCGCGTCCCTTATTTCAAGCCCGGCAAAGAAATGCGCGAGCGGCTGAACTTAAACGGCGAAGCGGCCGATTAATTGACTGCCGCAGCCTATCCGGGGGATAGGCCAGCAAGCCAAGCTCTCGCCCGCCGTTCCTGTTGCGGGCAACAGAGAGTAAGCGGACGTGGCGGAATGGTAGACGCTGGAGACTTAAAATCTTCTGCCCATTGGGCGTGCGGGTTCAAGTCCCGCCGTCCGCACCAGCTCTAGGAATGGCATGCCGGAGTGCATGCCCGTTCCCAGGACTCTGCCTGTCGCCGCCCTGCTCCCCGGCAAGGCCTATTTGGGCGCTTCGGAGGAATGTCGAGGATAGCCATCCCAAGTGAAGTTGGGGTGAGTTTCAAAAACGCCTTGGACGAGCCTTATTCCAGGCTCAACTAATGTCACGGATTGAGCCGTTCCTGAGGAAATTATTAATTAATCGCAGTTAAGTCTGCGAACCGTGGCCAGTATTTCGTCAGGTAAGTCCGCGTTTCGGGACCTAAATCGCTCGCTCGCCAATGCCAGGCGGGACGTGCTGGTACTTTCTGTCCTGATTGCCGCGGTTTTCCTCCTCATCTGGACAGGCAGCGAATTCTTCTTGCGCGTGACCAACGCGCAGACCGGGCTTGGACCTGGGCTGAAGGTGGCCGCAATCGCCTTAACTCTTAATGTTGCGCTGATCCTGTTCGGCTGGCGGCGTTACGTCGACCTCCAGCATGAGGCCGAAATGCGGAAAGAAAGCGAAGCTCGCGCCGCTCTCATCGCTTCGACGGACGGCATGACTGGCTTACTCAATCGGAAGGGCTTTGCCGACCGGGGCGAAGAATTGCGGCAGCGCGCGGCTGTGGACGGCCATCAGCTTGTCATCCTGTCGATGCAGCTCAACCGGTTCAAGGCGCTCAATGATCGCCATGGCTATGACGTTGGCGACCAAGTCCTGCGGTTGATCGCCGCGGCAATGGAGCAAGCAGTTGGCCCAAACGATCTTGTGGCGCGACTGGCCGGCGACGAGTTCGCAATTGCGCTGGCGGCCCCGCAAGCGAAGGTGGCGAATATCTGGATTCTGGCCGAGGAACTTCTAGCCGAAGTGACCCGACCGATGGAGATCGAAGCCAAGCTTGTGCAGGTCGGCGCGTTTCTGGGTATTGCCGCGTCACAGCCGACCGAAGGCCAGATTCCCGACCTCCTGCGCCGTGCCGACATAGCCCTTGACCGCGCCAAGTCGACGCGCTCGGCACGTCCGATCTGGTTCGACGAAGGAATGGAGCGTGCGCTTCTCGTTCACAGCGAGATCGAGCAAGGCATCCGCTATGGTTTAGACCACGGGCAGTTCATCCCCTACTTCGAACCCCAGGTCGAACTCCTCACCGGCAACATCATCGGCTTTGAAGTGCTCGCGCGCTGGGACCATCCACTAAGCGGAATGATCGAGCCTGCGCGCTTCATTCCGATTGCCGAGGAACATGGGCTTATCGGCCGGCTGTCCGAACAAGTCATGCTCGCGGCGATGTCCGACGCAGCGCATTGGGACCCCGCGATCAAGCTTTCGGTCAATATTTCCCCGATGCAGCTGAGCGACAGTTGGCTCGCGCAGCGCATTGTTCGCTTGCTGGCAGAGGCCGGTTTTCCTGCAGAGCGGCTCGTGGTCGAAATTACCGAAAGCTCGCTATTTGCCGATATCGACCTTGCCCGGACCATCGTCACGAGTCTCAAGAACCAGGGTATCCGGCTCGCGCTCGACGACTTCGGAACGGGATTTTCCTCGCTCGCTCACCTGCGATCGCTTCCGTTTGATGTGATCAAGATCGATCGCAGCTTCGTTTCGACGCTTGGCAAGGATCCAGAAAGCTCCGCGATCATCCGCGCCGTTGCGACCCTCGCCGACGGCATCGGCGTACCGGTGACGGTCGAGGGTATCGAGGATGCGGCAACCCATGCCGCAGTGGCCGGATTTGGGTGCGCAGTTGGGCAGGGCTGGTACTTCGGCAAGCCGATGAGCGGCGACCAAGCGGCGGCGCTTCTCCGGTCACGTCAATCCCAGCCCTCCGCGGCACCAACCAGCCTCCGTAACGCCGCCGGCCAATGAACCGAACGCATGCCGTCCCGCCGTGGGACGCATGGAGCAATGCGCGATTCCAGGGCGTTGAAGCCTTGGTAAAAATCACGTTAAGAAGTTCGGGATGCGCAGTAACGGTCGACTTCAACGAGTCTTGCAAGTTCGCCAATTGGGCGGCGCTTTCGCCGTGGTCGATGACGACAGCACGTCCAGCTTTCTTAGGGACGCCAAGCTGTTCGCCATGACCTTCGCCTGCGGCTTCCTGTTCACGACCATCTTTCTCGCCTGACTCAGTCGCAGGCGAGGTGAAGCTTCCAGCCCAGCCACGCGGAAATGACAGTTGCACCCGCGACGATCAGCAGGCTGTCTGCCACCGTTACTCCTAGTTGCACCGCGGCGGTGAGGATCAACGTCGCAGCGACCATCAAGCCGGAATTGACGATATTATTGGCTGCGATAGTCCGCGCCGTTTCCGACTTTGGCACGGTCGTCGTGAGGAAGGCGTACAGCGGCACGACGAACATGCCGCCCGCAATGGCCACGCCGAGCAGGTCGATGACTACCATCCAGCTGTTTGGAACGGTGAGGAAAGTCTGTAGGTCGCGTAACTCGGGCGTCGGTGCGGGCCAGCCTTTGATGCGCCGGTAAAGGTCGAGAACGAACAGGCCCATCAGGATCGCGGAAACCGGCGAGTAACGGGCCGAAACCTTGCCACCCAGCAAGCGATTAACGGCGACCGAGCCGATTGCGACGCCGACGGAGAAGGTTGCTAAGAAAAGCGTCGCTACGGTCTGGTCGGCGCCCAGTGCGTTTTTCACCAGCGGCGGGAACTGCGCTGCAAGCACAGCGCCCATCGCCCAGAAAAAGCTGATGGCGATGATCGCCAGGAAGAGACGGGGGATGTGGAGCGTATTGCTGACCAGCGTTCGTGAAGCGCGAATAATGTGCCAGTCAAAGTGGAATGGCGGCGCGTCAGGCGCGGGCGGAGCAGGGGGCACGAACTGGCCCGAAATCCTCCCGATCAGCGCGACGACCAGAACGGCGATGGCGGCGAACTCCGCATGGAAGCTGCCGTCGGGACGCTGGATGACCAGTACTCCACCGAGCAACGTGCCACCGAGGATACCAATATAGGTGCCCGCCTCGACGAGGCCGGTACCGCCCAGCACCTCGTCCGGCCGGAGATGTTGCGGAAGTATTGCGTATTTGATCGGACCAAAGAATGTCGAATGAACGCCCATGGCACAAAGGGCGGTCAGCAACAGCGGCACATTGTGCATTAACAGGCCCGCCGCCCCAGCGATCATGATGAGAATTTCCGCGGTCTTCACGATGCGGACGATCGCGGCCTTGTCACGCTCGTCGGCCAGTTGCCCCGACAGCGCCGACAGCAGAAAGAAGGGCAGGATGAACAAGCCGCCGGCGATGGCGCTGAACGTCGCTTCCTGTTCCGGGTCCTGGTAGATGCCGTAAATCACCAGCATCACCATTGCCGTACGGAACAGATTATCATTGAATGCGCCCAGGAACTGGGTCGTGAAGATGGGGAGGAAGCGCCGGGTGCGTAGTAAGTGTGCGCTGTCCTGCATCGTCAATCCGTCCCCTGATAGCGTCATTGCTACCGCTCGCAAGCGGCGCTTTTTTTTGACTCTGTGCAATCCGCGCAGCTTGTCCTAGCGGTTGGCACAATGCTGACGCTGCCCAACCTGCTGACGCTGTCGCGCATCCTGGCGGTGCCGATCCTGGTGTTCCTGCTGTGGCGGCCGACGCCAATCGATTACGGCATCACGTTCATTCTCTACTGCATCGTTGGCATCACCGACTATTTCGATGGTTATTTGGCGCGCGCGCAGGGCCGCATTTCCCGACTTGGCCAATTTCTCGATCCGATTGCCGACAAGATCATGGTTGCAGCAGTGATCGTGATGCTGATCGCCAGCCGGAAGATGTCCGGCGAGCCGGTCATCCATGGGCTTCACATCATTCCTGCGCTGGTCATCCTCCTCCGCGAGATCATCGTATCCGGCCTCCGGGAATTTCTGGCACCGCAGAACGTGTCAGTGCCAGTCAGCGCGCTGGCCAAATGGAAGACGACCTTTCAACTAGTCTCGTTGGGCGCGCTGATCCTGGGTGGCGCCTTTCCCCTGGAACAATGGATTCACCAGGTGGGACTTTTCAGCCTCTGGGCCGCAGCGGCCCTGACCATGATCACTGGATATGATTATCTCCGCATCGGGCTTCGCCACATGGATTGACCGATTAATCGATTTTCCAACTTTCTCTGACGAACTTATCTCGTTTCCGCCCGTTCATTCAGCGGCCTAGCGTCGGCCCGAAAAATTGAACTGGAGGCAGGAAGATGGATGCGAAGACCGGCGATTCGATTGGCGGAGGGTGTCCGATAGACCGGCCGACAACGGTGCGTTCGCTACTTGGCCGGCAAAACCGAGACTGGTGGCCCGAGGCGCTTCCGATCGACGTTCTCCATGTCGGGAACGTCTCTCCCGATCCGATGGGTGACGACTTCGATTACGCAGAAGCATTCAAGAAGCTCGATTATCAGGCGCTGAAGAGCGACCTAACCGCCCTGATGACCGACAGTCAGCCCTGGTGGCCGGCCGACTATGGTCATTACGGACCCTTTATGATCCGCATGGCCTGGCACGCTGCCGGTACCTACCGCACTGCCGATGGCCGCGGCGGCGCCAATTCCGGCAATCAGCGGTTCGCCCCGCTCAATAGCTGGCCGGACAACGGGAACCTCGACAAGGCCCGTCGACTGCTGTGGCCGATCAAGCAGAAGTACGGGAACAGCATAAGCTGGGCGGACCTCTTCATTCTCGCCGGAAATGTCGCCGTGGAATCGATGGGCGGGCCGATCTTCGGCTTCGGCGGCGGCCGTCCCGACATCTACGAACCGGAACGCGACGTCTATTGGGGCGCCGAAGAGAAATGGGTCAGCGAAGGGGCGGAAACCCGTATCCAGCCGGACCGTGAGATGGAGCTCGAGCATCCGCTGGCGGCGATCCAGATGGGGCTCATTTACGTCAATCCCGAAGGGCCAGGCGGCAACCCCGATCCGCTTCAGTCCGCGCGCGATATCAAGATCACGTTCGAGCGCATGGCGATGAACCATGAGGAGACGGTGGCGCTCACAGCCGGCGGCCACACGTTCGGCAAGGCGCATGGTGCCGGCGATCCAAGTCTGGTCGACGCCGCCCCGGAAGGCGCTGATATTGCGCTTCAGGGCCTCGGATGGGCGAGCTCGTTCGAGACCGGCCTTGGCGAGCATACCATCACCAGCGGGATCGAAGGATCGTGGGTCAACACGCCGACGCAGTGGTCGGAGAATTATTTCCGGCTGCTGCTCGATTACGAATATGAGCTGGTGAAGTCGCCTGCCGGCGCGCAGCAGTGGCAGCCAATCAATCAGAAGGAAGAGGACAAGGCTCCAGCCGCACACGATCCCAGCAAGCGCGTCCCCACGATGATGACGACGGCCGACATGGCGCTGCGCGAGGATCCCGAGTTCCGCGTGATCTCGGAGAAGTTCCGCAACGACCATGAAGCGTTCAAGGATGCCTTCGCACGGGCTTGGTTCAAGCTCACCCACCGCGACATGGGGCCCAAGGTCCGTTATCTGGGGCCTGAGGTGCCTGAAGAAGACCTGATCTGGCAGGACCCGGTCCCGGCTGGAACGACGCCGTCAGACGCCGATGTTGCGGCGTTCAAGTCGAAGATTCTCGACGCGGGCCTGACCATTGGCCAGTTGGTGAAGGCGGCGTGGGCATCCGCGTCCACCTATCGCAAATCCGATCATCGTGGCGGCGCCAACGGCGCTCGAATTCGGCTCGCCCCGCAAAAGGACTGGGCGGTAAACGAGCCGGAGGAGCTTGGCCGGATCCTGTCGAAAATCGACGAGCTGCGCGGCAACCTGTCGATGGCCGACGCGATCGTCCTGGCCGGAACCGCCGCGGTAGAGAAGGCTGCCAAGGACGCCGGCTACTCGGTGACGGTGCCGTTCACCGGGGGGCGCGGCGATGCGACACAGGAGTGGACCGACGTCGAAAGTTTCGCCGTGATGGAACCGGCAGCTGACGGCTTCCGCAACTACCTTAAGACCAAGCATTCGGTCCGTACCGAGGAGTTGCTGATCGACCGCGCGTCGCTGCTCGGCCTGTCAGGACCGGAAATGACGGTGCTCCTCGGCGGTCTCCGAGTGCTCGGCGCCAACCACAAGGACGAGCCGCATGGAGTCTTCACCAAGCGGAAGGGCCAGCTGACCAATGATTTCTTCGTCAACCTGCTCGACAACGATACTTTCTGGACCGTGGTCGATGAAAGCGGAGACGAGGAATTCATCGGCAATGAACTCGGCGGAGAGCAGGACAGGTGGCGCGCTACTCGCACCGATCTGATCTTCGGATCGAACAGCCAGCTGCGCGCAATTGCGGAAGTCTATGCCGAAAAGGGAAGCGAGGAGAAATTCGTCCGCGACTTTATCGCCGTCTGGACCAAAATCATGAACGCTGATCGATTTGACCTGAAGAGCCAGGGATCGAAAGCAGCGACGCCATCTCGCGAGCCCGAGATGGCCAAATAGTCAAGGCTTCGTCCTGCCGCGGCACCCGTTTCTCCCCACCCCACGAAGTGCCGCGGTGGGCCGGAGTTCAGGCGACCAGGCCCGGAGATTGACCGGGAATGACCTCACGCACAATTTCGCGCAGGCTGTCAGCGAGCAGCTGATATTCATTCTCGCGGGGGCTCGAACGGCGCCAGATCAGCGCGATCCGCCGAAATCCATGATCCGATCTCAGCGGCTTGGCATCAATGCCGGTACCCTCGAGAATGCCTGCCTCGATCGCCATTGCGGGTATGAAGGTTAGTCCAAGCCCAGTGTCGACCATTTGAACCAACGTGTGCAGCGACGTGCCCATCATCGCCGCATTCGCGCGAAGCTCAGGCCGGTTACAGGCGGATAGCGCATGGTCCTTTAGGCAGTGGCCGTCTTCCAAAAGGAGAAGTCGGTTCTCGTCGATGGAATCGACGTCGACCCGCTGTTCGCGCGGAGCCTCACCACGCGGATAGGCGACGTAGAGACGGTCATCGAACAGCACTGCATTATCCACCTCTCCGCAGCCGAAGGGCAGGGCGAGCAGCACGCAATCCAGCTGCCCGCGGTGAAGGGCTTCGCAGGCAGCCTGGCTGGTTTCTTCGCGCAAATAGAGTTTCAGTGCCGGCCATTGCTTGCGAAGTCGGGGCAGCATTGCAGGCAAGAGGAAGGGGGCGATCGTCGGGATGACGCCCATCCGAAGCTCCCCGTGAAGTGGTTTACCCTCCGCCCGCGCGAGCTCGGCCAATTCCTCGGCTTCGCGAAGAACTCTCACCGCCTTGTCGGCAATTTTTTCGCCCAGGGCAGTGAACCGGACCAGGCGGCGGGTTCGCTCGACCAGCGTGATGCCAAGCAGCGCTTCCAGTTCCCGCAATCCGGCGGAAAGGGTGGACTGAGTAACGAAGCTTGCGTCGGCCGCTTTCCCAAAGTGGCCATAGCGCCTTAGGGCCACCAGATATTGCAGCTGCTTGATGGTGGGGGAGTGGACAATCATTTATCGAATTTTCCAATCAATCTGTGCACTATAATGCACTTGAACGATTGAAACTAGCGCCCTAAGCATGGACTCAAGGAACTGTGCATCCCAGCACCTCAGCAGTTAAAGCCGGGCTGAAACACTTCGCGCTCTTGGCGCGTTGGAGATCAACCAGCTTTGCCGTCGCAACGGGAACGGGGAGCAAAGAAATAAATAGGCTGGCCGCCGGACCGGCCAACGAAACCTGCTGCTGACGCGACGCGGGCAGTAGAGGCGGCGGGGGCATTCTCCCCTAATTTTGCCCCCGCCGCTAACCTTTGATCTTAATCAGCCAATCGCCCGATAGAGACCATAAGCGCTGGTGAGCGTGAGCACTGACCCGACGAATGTCAGCAGTAGGTCGGCGTTGACCTTTTTCGCGATCCAGGCACCGAATGGCGCCGCCGCTACGCCTCCAATGAGCAGGCCCAACGTGGCAACGGTAAATGCCGCCCAACCCATGGTCGCGATGAAGGTCGCGGAAATGGTCACCGTCAGGAAGAATTCGGCGGTGTTGACTGTTCCGATCGTCTTGCGGGGGTTGCTGCCCTGGACGAGCAGGTTGGACGTTACGATCGGTCCCCAGCCACCGCCCCCTGCGGCGTCTAGGAAGCCGCCGGCCAATCCGAGCGGCGCCACGACTTTCGGAGCGCGTTCGGTGTGCTTGTGCATGACGCCACGATAAAGAAGGTAGCCGCCGAGCATGGTCAGATAGGTGAGGACGAACGGCTTCGCGACGTTAGCGTGAATCTGGGTCAACAAGTAAGCGCCGGTAACGCCCCCCAAGACGCCGGGAATGACTATTCGAAAAAAGAGCTTCCAGTCGACATTGCGGTGAGCGACATGGCTGATGCCCGAGACTGCGGTAGTGAACGTCTCTGCGGTGTGGACCCCGGCAGAAGCTGCAGCGGGGGGCACTCCCGTGGCAATGAGCAGCGTGCTCGAGATCAAGCCAAATGCCATCCCAAGTGCGCCGTCGATAAGCTGCGCGGCAAAACCTATCAGGATGAAGGTCACCAAGACGGATGGATCGGCCAGAAAATCCGCGGGAATTGGTCGTCTCCACCCTGTTACCCGCAATTAACTGCCCAACTCATGGCTTCGCGGCAAGGGGGTTCCAGCGTACAAAAAGGGCCATTCGGCTTTTCATTACGCTCGTGACACCTTAAATTGGGGCCGAACGGCAAAAGGACGCCACGCTTGGCTTCGACCCTTGTTGACTATCTAGATTCCGTCAAGGCTCGCGATCCGGCCGCACGATCGCGCTGGGAAATCCTGATTTATCCCGGAGTGTGGGCGCTTGGCCTGCACCGCGTAGCGCACTGGCTTTACGGCGGTAAACTCTACTTCCTGGCGCGGCTCGTGAACCATTTTTCGCGAGCCATCACGGCGATCGACATTCACCCGGGAGCAAAGATTGGCGAGCGGTTCTTCATCGACCACGGCTTCACGGTGATCGGCGAGACTGCCGAGATTGGCGATGACGTCACCATCTACCAAAATGTCACCCTGGGCGGGACCAACCCCTCGACAGGTGTTGGCGGCAAGCGCCATCCGACCTTGCGATCGGGTGTGGTGATCGGGTCCGGGGCGCAGGTGCTTGGACCCATCGAGGTCGGCGAGGGTGCCAAGGTCGGGGCCAATTCGGTGGTGACCAAGGACGTTGATCCGCAGAGCACCGTCGTCGGCATTCCTGCCAGGCCGGTACCGGTCGATGCCGTGCACTACAGTCCAGGTTTCGTCCCGTACGGCACACCATGCGGCGAGGATAGCGATCCGGGCCGCGCCCGGCTGATCGAGCTTGAAAAGGAGGTAGAGGCGCTTCGGCGCGAAGTCGCCGAGTTGCGGGCGCGCAGCCAGCCCAAGCCAAAGGTCAAAAGCGCTTGAGTGTGATCACGCCGTTTCCGCATCCGCGGGATCGGCGAGCCGTTGCGACATTCGACCGCGCCGAATTGCAGCGCATCCTCGACCTTTACGGACGAATGGTCGCGGCCGGGCACTGGCGCGATTACGGCATGTGGTTTGACGTGGACGTGGCCGTATTCGCGGCCTTCCGGCGAGCTTCCGAACAACCCGAAGTGAGGATCGAGAAACGCCCCCAGCTCCAGTTGAAGCAGGGGGCGTTCGCGCTCGTTTCCGAGCATGGAATGGTGGTCAAGCGAGGCCACGAACTACATGGTGTCCTGGCCCCGCTCGAGCGGAGGCTTATGCGGCTGGTTGGGGAATAGCCTCCCGGTTGAGGTGCGGCAGCTTTTCCTGGAGCGCCGCAGGCAACTTGCGGACCACAATCGACCGGGCCTGATGCCAGTAGGCCGACAGCAGTAGCAGGGCAGAGCCGATCACCAGCGCCGTCAGCGCAATGCTGAGTTCGACCGCTCCGACCTGCTTGAACAGCTCGCTTAGCGCGTAAAGCACATAGGCCAGCGCTGACACGAGCAGGGCGCGGCGATCGATAGCGAGCGCGGTAATGCCGAGCACGACGTAGAGCGCGATCACGACCAGACCCTCGGCAATCGTAGCCGTCCCATCGTTCAGACCCAGCAGGGTGAAGACGGGGTGGACGATCATCGGCGCCGCCAGCAGGTGAAGCCAGAATGCGACGTCCGATCGGCGCGTGACGCGGGCCGGATCCGAGGAATCCCAGCGCATGGCGAACAGGAACACGCCGATACCAAGCAACAGGACGAAACCGAGGATCGCGTTCTCCATCCGGCTCGGATCCCCGATGACGGCGATCAATAGTCCGACCGCGATCGCCGAAACGGCCGCTGCGCCGGTAGCAATCGTAATGGGTACTCGAAAGCGCTTCCAATGAAGCCAGGCCGCGGCAGCGGCGATCGCTCCCGAGATCGCCGCGACAATGCCACCCAATGCTTCATTGTTATTGAGTCGATCCTCACCGATGCCGAGCACCAATCCGAATGCGGAGGTCACAAAGACGCCGCCAACGAAGGCCAGCAGCAGTAAAATTGAGGGAAGGGCCATGCGCCGTTTCGCAGTGAAGAACAGGGCAAGGCCCCAGGCGGTGGCGGCAATCGCCAAGGGCGCCAGCGGGCTGGGCCCGCCTTGCTCGATGACAAGGCCAGAGGATTGGCCGATCGACTGGCCGATCCAGCCAACCGCGAACAACAGGATCGCTGCGGCGATCGACACAAAAATATCGTTGAACCCGGTGATGAGCCGGAAATGTTCTTCGTCGACTGCGGGCAACGAACGCTGATTCTCGATGAAGGCGCGGAGCGATGCCGCTGCGTCGGCGGTCAATGCGCCCGCGGCCACCGCCTCGTCGAGGTCGTTTTGGCTGTACATTGGACAATATCCTCCCTGATGCGCCGAAGATCGCACAGGTGTATTATTGTGTCAATACAGTGGATCGCGAGCCACCGAGCGCAGCGGGTCGATTGCAGTGCAATCGGAAGGCAGCGCGTAGAGTTGGCGAGTGTCGGACGGCGGGCAGGCAAAGCCTGGCCCGACCGACGTCACGGATTCATTCCGTGACGTCCCTTTTGTCCTTCGAGAGTGGCAATATGGCGTCGTCACGGGAGTAAATCCCGTGACGTCAGTCCTCACTCCGTGAGGCTGGCCGGCTTTCGCTCTCTCTCGGCATAAGGGCACGTTTGCTGGTGCAATCGTGCCCTTATGCTCGGGCGCTCAAGATGGGGTGGCCGGCGTCCGTTCAGGGGGGTGAAGGGGTGGACGCCGGCCTAGCTCGAAACTCACTTGCTTATTTGCACTTGACCCTGCTGCGATCGATCTTGCGGCCGATCAACGCGCCGGCCGCGGCGCCAAGGATCGTTCCCGTCGCGCGCTCTCCCTTGGTGTCGATCGCACGGCCGAGCAATGCTCCGCCGGCGGCGCCGACGATCAGGCCAACAGTGCCGTCCGGTCGCTTGCAGCGGTACCGGCCATTGGAATCCTGCCAGATTCGGCCGCTGTAGCTGCGGGCCTCGGCCTGGCTCAAACTCGGTAGAACCGGAACGGCCAGGCTTGCGGTCGCCATGGCCAACACAACTGCACGCATTAAAAACATCCCCTGTTTCGCGCCGCATCGCGGTTCGTTTGCGCACTTTGTCAGCAGGGTGAGAAAAGGCTAGCCGCCACCGGCCGTTACCGCGCCGGTTTACGGCGAACCGTTGGCCCTGAAACGGCAGGGCGGGTGCTTGCCAACCCATGCGGAGGCAGCGATAGGCGGACAATGGCGACGAGGGGCGAACATTTAGTCCGTGCCGACCGGCGCTTCGCGACCGGCGCCGGCCTTGTCGGCCGAATTGCCGCGCCTGGGTTCAGACGCATCCTCGACCACCTGCACGACCGGCTGGAGCGCGGCGGTATCGAAGCCACGCTTCCCGACGGGAGCCGGCGCCGCATCGGGTTTCACCGCCCAGGACCGGTCGCGAACGTTGAAATCAGGAGTTGGTTGGCGCTGGTCCGGCTCACTACCTCAGGATCGGTCGGCTGGTACAAGGCCTGGGTAGCAGGTGAATGGAGCTCGCCCGATCCCGTTCCGCTGTTCGAGCTATTCATGCTGAACGGCCGGCCCCTGGGCGAGATCGGGCGGGCCAAAGGGATCCGGCGCTGGGTCAATTCGCTGGCGCACCGGCTGCGCGACAATGGGCTTGGCCAGGCTCGTGAGAATATCGCCGCCCATTACGATCTGGGAAACGATTTTTACGCCGAATGGCTCGACCCCAGCATGACCTATTCCTCCGCGCGCTTTGCGCCGGGGGATTCGCTGGAACAAGGGCAGCAGCGCAAGATCGGCAGGATGCTTCAGCGGCTTCAGATAAAGCCGGGCGATCGCTTGCTGGAGATCGGCTGCGGGTGGGGCACGCTGGCGATCGAAGCTGCGAAACAGGGCGCTCAGGTCGTCGGACTGACTTTATCTGCGGAACAGAAAAGTTGGGCGGATGAAAAGATTGCCAATTCCCAACTGTCCGATCGGATTGAAATAAGGCTGCAGGATTATCGAGAGATTTCAGAGCAATTCGATGCGGTTGCATCGGTCGAAATGGTCGAAGCGGTGGGTCAACGCTGGTGGCCGGCATATTTCGACAGCATCGCTCGCAACCTCAAACCGGGCGGTCGCGCCGCCCTGCAATTCATCAGCATCGAGCATGATCTGTTCGACGGCTATTCGCGCAACGCCGACTTCATCCAGGCCTATATTTTCCCTGGCGGGATGCTGATCGATGAGCCGCGCTTCGAAGCGCTTGCGAAGGAGCGCGGCCTGAGCTGGGAAGGGCGCGAAGGCTTCCGGCCCGATTATGCCGAAACGCTGCGCCAATGGCGCGAGCGATATGATGCGGCCGTCAGGGAGGGCCGGCTGAATGCTTTCAGCAATCGCTTCCACGACCTTTGGCGCTATTATCTGATGTATTGCGAGGGCGGCTTCCGCGGCGGCGGTATCGACGTCGTCCAAGTGACGATGGTGAAGGGCTAGGCCTCAACCCGGTAACGGCTGCCCGTCTCGGCATTACTTCCCAGCCGCTCGACAATGGCCGACGCCACCACCTCAGGCGGCTTGACGCTTTCCGGTTCCTCGCCGGGAAAGGCGAGTTGTCGCATGCGGGTGCGGGTCGCCCCAGGATCGATGATCTGGACTCTGAGCTTGCCGGCATAGGCGGTCTCGTCGGCATAGGCGCAAAGCATCGTGTCGAAGGCCGCCTTGGAAGCGCCATAACCACCCCAGAAAGCGCGCGGTTCCTCGCCTACCGACGAGGTAATGCCGATGATATCGGCCCTTTCCGCCCGGCGAAGCAGCGGGTCGAACGCAGCGATCAGCGCCTGGTTGGCAAGCACGTTGAGCTTGAACACCCGCTCCAGTTCCTTGGGATCGAGATGCTCGACTGGCGACAGGGAACCGAGCATGGCAGCATTCAGGACCAGGATGTCGAGGCTATTCCACCGTTCGGCAACTGCCAGGGCCAGCTTCTGGACATTCTCGGCATCATTGAGATCCATCGGAGCAATTGTTGCGCTGCCGCCGGCCTGGTGAATTCGCTCTTCGACCTGTTCCAGAGCCGAAGCGCCTCGGGCGGTCAAAATCACATGAGCGCCTGCGGCTGCGATGGCCTCGGCCGTTGCGGCGCCGATGCCGCGGCTTGCCCCAGTGACAAGCGCAAGCTTGCCCTCAAATGGCTTCGTGTCAGTCATGGATTCCCCTTTAGCGACTGGCGACGAGTGAAAGCTTCTTGAGCTTGCCGTCCTTGTCGCAGTCGGTGAGCGTAGTCGGATAATTGCCGGTGAAACAGGCATCGCAGCGCTGTGGCGCGGCCGCGTCGCGGTGATCGCCGAGCGCCCGATAGAGGCCATCGATCGAAATGAAGGCCAGGCTGTCGGCATTAATGTAGCGCGCCATCTCGTCGACATTCATCTGGCTGGCAATCAGCTTCGACCGTTCGGGGGTATCGACGCCGTAGAAGCAGCTGAACTTGGTCGGCGGCGAAGCAATGCGCATGTGCACTTCCTTTGCGCCGGCATCGCGCATCATCTGCACGATTTTCACCGAGGTCGTGCCGCGTACAATGCTGTCGTCGACCAGGACGATCCGCTTGCCCTCAATCAGTGCCCGGTTGGCATTATGCTTTAGCTTCACGCCGAGGTGGCGCACGTCCTGGCTTGGCTGGATGAAGGTTCGCCCAACATAGTGGGAGCGGATGATTCCAAGCTCGAACGGGATCTTCGATTCCTGGCTGAAGCCAAGCGCAGCAGGGACGCCGGAATCCGGTACGGGAACGACAATGTCGGCCTCGACCGGCGCTTCACGCGACAGTTCCGCTCCGATGTTCTTGCGCACCTCATAAACAGAGGTGCCCTCGATAATGCTGTCCGGCCTTGAGAAATAGACATGTTCAAAAATGCAGGGGCGCGGGCTCGCTGGAGCAAATGGCCGGAAGCTCCGGACGCCGGTTTCATTGACGATGATCAGTTCGCCCGGCTCGACGTCCCGCAGATAGGTTGCGCCGATGACGTCGAGCGCCACGGTTTCGGACGCGAAGATGGTCGCTTCGCCAAGCTTGCCCATCACGAGCGGCCGGATGCCCAATGGATCGCGACAAGCGACCAGCCCTTCGGGCGTGAGACACAGCAACGAGTAGGCGCCCTCGACCTGGCTCAGCGCGTCGGTCAGCCGATCCAGCGGGGTCGTATAGCTGGACGTTGCAACCAGATGGATGATGACCTCGGTATCGCTGGTCGACTGGAAGATGGAGCCGCGACGGATGAGCGCGGCCCGCAAGGTCATCGCATTCGAAAGATTGCCGTTGTGGGCAATCGCGAAACCGCCTTCGGCAAGATCGGCGAACAGCGGCTGGACATTGCGAAGCGCGGTTTCGCCGGTGGTCGAATAGCGAACGTGCCCGATCGCGACGTTACCCGACAGTTTGCGGATAATATCGTCACGGTCGAAGTTCCCGGCGACATGGCCCATGGCGCGATGGGCATGATAGTTGGCTCCGTCGAAGCTGACGATGCCGGCTGCCTCCTGGCCGCGGTGCTGAAGCGCGTGAAGTCCGAGCGCGACAAAACTGGACGCCGTGTCGGCGCCCCAGATTCCGAAAATGCCGCACTCCTCGCGGAGTTTATCGTCGTCGAACGGATTGGTGGTTAGCATTTTTCGCCCGAATCCCCGGTGTTTGGCGCCATATAGGTGAGCCGCGCGCATTTGTCGCCTTTCACCTGTCTCAAAGCTGAAACATAGTGTCGGGATGCGACCGATACTGCCTTTGGCCCTGCTCCTCACCGCTTGCGGGCAACAACCCGCCGAACCTTCGCTCAGTACCGGAACCTTTGCTGGGGAGGGCCGCGATAGGCTGTGCATCGCCGGAGAACCCGGCAATTACCGTGGCGGCGTTATCGCGTTCGCTGCAGATGATAATAATTGCTCGGCGAGCGGACGGGTTGAAACCCAGGATGGAAAAACTGCCCTGGTGCCTCGTGGCGAGGGGGACTGCCGGATCCCGTTGACGATTGAAGGAAACGCCATTCGCTTCGGCGACGTGCCGGCAGATTGTTCCTACTATTGCGGACCGGGCGCGACGCTGTCCGGCAAATCCTTCAACCGGGCCGAAATGGGAGCCAAGGCAGTGGATCTGGCCGGCGATCCCCTCTGTTGAGAGGCCGACACCAGCATTGACCTTTACGGAAACGTAAAGTAACTGAGGCTGCATGCTTCAGCACAAGAGTCACTATTCAATTGGGGAGCTGTGCGACGAATTTTCCGTCACGGCTCGCGCTCTGCGCTTCTATGAAGATGAAGCGCTGATCGCCCCCGAGCGCCGCGGCACGCAGCGGCTTTACACCGAGCGCGACCGAGCGAGGCTGGCCTGGATCCTCAGGGGCAAGCGCGTCGGCCTGAGCCTGGCCGACATCAAGGAATTGCTCGACCTTTACGACGTCGGCGACAACCGGCGCACGCAGCGTTTGGCGACAATCGAGCGCTGTCAGGGACAGGTCGACAAGCTCAAGCGCCAGCGCATCGACATCGATGCGACCATCAAGGAACTCGAGGGCTTCATCGAACTGGTGAAGTCCCAGACAGCCGATCTGCCGGCACAAGGAAAGTAACACGATGCCCACTTATTCCGCGCCCATCCGCGACACGAAATATGTTCTCGACCATGTTGTCGGCATCCAGAATTATTCCAACTTGCCGGGCTTTGCCGATGCCACCCCCGACCTGGTGGAGGCAATTCTGACGGAAGGTGGACGCTTCTGCGAAGAAGTGTTGCAGCCACTTAATCGCGTTGGCGACGAGGAGGGTTGCAAGCGGAATGACGATGGATCGGTGACTACTCCTCCGGGCTTCAAGGAAGCCTGGGACCAGTTCGTGGCCGGCGGCTGGACGACGCTCCATGCGCCGCAGGAGTATGGCGGGCAGGGTCTGCCCTCCGTCGTTGCAACCGCAATTGCCGAGTATCTCGGTTCGGCCAACCACAGCTTCGAAATGTACAACGGCCTCACCCAGGGCGCGATTGCCTCGCTGCTGGTCAAAGGATCGGACGAGCTCAAGTCGAAATATGTCCCGAACATGGTTGCCGGACGCTGGACGGGGACCATGAACCTCACCGAGCCGCATTGCGGAACGGACCTGGGCTTATTGAAATCCAGGGCCGATCCCAATCCTGACGGAAGCTATTCGATTAGCGGCACGAAGATCTTCATCTCTTCGGGCGAGCATGATTTGTCGGAAAACATCATCCACCTGGTCCTCGCCAAGATCGCCGGAGCGCCCGACAATGTGAAGGGCATTTCGCTGTTCGTCGTGCCCAAGTTTCTGGTCAACGAAGATGGCTCGCTGGGCGAGCGCAACGGCGTCAGCTGCGGCTCGATCGAGCATAAGATGGGCATCCACGGCAATTCGACCTGCGTCCTCAATTATGACGGGGCAAAGGGTTGGCTGGTCGGCGAACCGGAAAAGGGCCTGGCCGCGATGTTCATCATGATGAACGCCGCCCGCCTCGGTGTCGGTCTCCAAGGGCTGGCGCAAGGGGAGGTGGCCTACCAGAACGCCGTCGCCTATGCGAAGGATCGCCGCCAGGGCCGTGCCTTGAAGCCCGAGGATCGCGACCCCGAGGCGAAGGCCGACAATCTTTTCGTTCACCCTGACGTTCGCCGGATGCTGATGGAGGCGAGAGCGTTCAACGAGGCGGCGCGTGCGCTGATCCTATGGGGCGCGCTGCAGGTCGACCTGAGCCGCAAGGCCCAGACGGAGGAAGAGCGGCTTGCAGCCGACGACCTGATTTCCGTGCTGACGCCGGTAATCAAAGGCTATCTGACCGATCGCGGATTTGAGACGGCGGTCAATGCACAACAGGTGTTTGGCGGTCACGGCTACATCCGCGAATGGGGAATGGACCAGTTCGTCCGCGACGCGAGAATTGCCCAAATCTATGAGGGCACGAACGGCGTCCAGGCTATGGACCTCGTCGGCCGCAAGCTTGCCAAGGATGGGGGTCGCGGAGTTCGCGCCCTGTTCGAGATGGTCGGCCGAGACATTGCCGAAGCCAGGGCAGCGGGCGATCCCGCCGGCATCGCCGATCAGCTGGAAAAGGCGCTCCAGCATTTGCAGGCAGCGACCATGTGGCTGGCGCAAAACGGGATGGCAGATCCCAACAACGCGGGCGCCGGGGCCTATGCCTATATGCAACTGATGGGTTTGGTCAGCCTCGGCTGGATGTGGCTCAAAATGGCTGGCGCCTCGGCGAAGCTGAAAGATCAGTCAGGCGAGGACAAGGCATTCCATGAGGCCAAGCTATCGACCGCTAGCTTCTTCGCGGATCGGGAGCTGGTGACGGCGGGAGCACTCCGCCGGAAGGTCGAGGCTGGTGCTGCGAGCCTGATGGCACTTCCGGTAGAAGCGTTCTGAGGCCTTAGCCCGATGCAGTGTCGCGGCCCTGGGTCACGTACCAGGGCCGAAGCATAGTAACGTCGTTGCCGCCTGGCCGCTTGGCCGCCAGTCGGGCAAGATCGAAATGCTCGGTGAACTGGACACCGAACTTCCCGGCCTGCGACCAGCGTACCGCGCCGACGACTGGACCGACACCGACGATGTCGATGGTGAGCGTCTGGCCGGGAGCGACCGATTCGTCGCATTCGACCAGAGCGCCCATTGCCGAGATGTTGCGAAGCCGAATTTCCGTCGTAACTCCGTTAATGGCCGCGATAGCGCGCCGCATCAGGCGGTGGCGCGGCTCGCGGACGCATTGGTAGCCATCGGCCTCGACACGCGTACTGTTTGCCAGTTCTCGGGCTTCTTCGGCCTTCATGGGCTTGCCGAAGATGTAGCCCTGGACCTGACTCACTCCGAGCTCGCGGATCAGGTAAAGATCGTCGTGGGTTTCGACACCCTCCGCCGTGGTATCCATGTCCAGGCTCTCGGCTAGCGAGACAATGGCGCGGATGATGGCGCCGTTGCGCTTGGTGGTCGAAGCCGCGCCGCGAACGAAGCTTTGGTCGATCTTGATCTTGTCGAAGGGCGCTTTCTTCAAATAGCCGAGCGACGAGTAGCCGGTTCCGAAATCGTCGAGGGCCAGCCGGACGCCGAGGGATTTCAAGCGCGCAAAGGTTCCGTCCGTCGCGTCGCTGTCAGCGAGAAACACGCCTTCGGTTATCTCAAGCTCCAGCCGGCCAGCTTCAAATTCATGCTCGGAGAGAAGCGCGGCGACCGAGTCGACGATGTTCGGGTCGTTGAACTGGATCGGCGACAGGTTAACCGCGATGCGCACATTCTCCGGCCAGTTGGCCGCTTCCGCGATCGCAGTCCGCAGGACGAACTCCCCGATCCGGCCGATCATGCCGCATTCTTCAGCCAGCGGGATGAACTTGTCGGGCGAGATCGGTCCACGAGCGTGGTGATTCCAACGGACGAGGCTTTCGAAGCCAGAAATTTCCTCGCTTGCGACCCTGACGATCGGCTGGAACGCGACCCACATTTCCCCTCGGTCAAGCGCCTGCCGAAGGTCGTTTTCAAGGATCTGGCGGTCCGCCGCCTCGCTGTGCATCGACGCCTCGTAGAAGCAATGCTTCCCACGGCCGGCCGCCTTCGCTGCATAGAGGGCAAGGTCGGCGTTACGGATCATGCTGTCTGCGCAGCTTTTGCCCGGGTCGCCAATGGCGATTCCGACCGACGCGCCAATGACCACCCGGTGCCCTTCGATGATGTAGGGCCTCGACACATGGTCGATGAGGGTTCTCGCCAAGCTTTCGAGCAGGCCGGTTTCGACGGTCCCCGGAAGGACGGCCTTGAACTCGTCGCCGCCAAGGCGGCCTACCTGGCCATGGTCGCCCATGACCGACTTCAAGCGGTCGGCGACCTGGCGCAGCAAGGCGTCACCGATCGGATGACCGAGAGTGTCGTTGACGTTCTTGAAGCGATCGAGATCGATCAGGAACAGCGAACAGCCCTTGCGCCGGTTGGTAGCATTGCGAAGCGCCTCGTCGAGCGTCTGGCGCATCAGTGCGCGATTGGGCAGGCCGGTGAGGGAATCGAACCGGGCAAGGCGGGCAACCTCCTGCTCCGTCCGGCGCTGTTCAGTCAGATCGGTGCCGATGCCGCGGAAACCGAGGAACCGCCCGCGATCGTCAAACAGGGGGTTGCCCGAGAGCGACCAGTGAATGTCGTCGTCGCTTGCCGCGCGGACGATCACGTCGCTGAACGGGAACCGTGCCGACAGATGGAAGCCGAGCGTGCGCTCTTCGCGGAGGCTGTCTGAGGAGCCGGAGTCGACCGAAAGCAGGTCGGTGAATTGACGGCCTAGCAGATCTTCCGGCTTGCACTTGAAGTCGTCCGCCAGCTGCTGGGAAACGTAGGAGAGAGTGCCGAGGTTGTTGGTTTCCCAGAACCAGCCGCGGCCGCTGTTTTCGAACTCGTCGACGAACTGAAGCGCCTTCCTGGCCTGCACCTCGAGGCGGAGGCGGGCGCGGGCGTTGGTAAGTACGGTCCTGGCACTTGCCGCACTGTAGGTGATGTTGATGATCGCCAGGAAGCCGATGCCTGCCAGAACTTCCGGTTGACGCGACACGGCGACGGCCCCGGTCACGGCGACGAGCGCGTTGACGATCGCCACGGGCGGTGAGGATATCGAAACGATTGTCGCTGCCCCAAGGCCGGCACCGAAAGCGAGGGCGATGAACGCGGTATTCGAACTGTGGAGTGTGCAATCGAGAGTCAGGCCGTAGGCCATCCAAAGCGCACCGCTGGTGCCGATGTAGCCGCACAGGCCGCCCGAAACCGTCCTCGGGGAAAGCCGCAACCTGTCGCGAAACCAAAGACCCGCAAAGGCCAGTCCGTCAAGCGTCAGCACCGCCAACAAGGGAATGAGCGGATTGCATTGCAGCGGTGCAAACAGGGAAATCGGGTGGATCAGGTAGCAGGCGAGGCCCCAAACCAGATGGGTTGCCCCCAGAAGTGCGGGCGCAAGCTCGAACATGGCGACGCGCTGCGACGCCAGGTTGTCGTCATCGGTCGTATCGGGTGCCCTGAGATCGAATGTCAGTGCGTCCCGAACCGATGCCCGTTCATTGAGTCCTTCGCCGTCAGAAACGGCGAACCGAGCCCTACGCATCCCCTAAAACACTCCCTCTAGTGTCCGGGGTTAACGGGAAAGGATTAACGCAACGTCAAATGGACGTAATTTTCAGCGGCTTAACCCTGTTCTTCGGGAAGGAAGTCCGGCACTGAAAGATAGCGTTCGCCGGTATCGTAGTTAAAACCCAGGATTCGCGGATTTCCGCCCAGTTCCGGGGCCTTTTGAGCAATGGCGGCCAGGGTCGCCCCCGACGAAATGCCGACCAGCAAGCCCTCTTCC
>DASTVY010000014.1:0-3187 GCA_035758865.1 Sphingomicrobium sp.
GTCGCACAATTTGCACCGCGTCGGCGCGGCGCTGGATGAGCTGGCCCGCCGGGTGGGCTATCGGGTAATTCCTGGTCTTGGAGAGCGCGTCATTTATCGGGAATTATTCCCGAAAGGTCTCACCCTGCTCGATCTTGCCGACCTTGGCGAAGTCGGTATGGGACACATTGCGGCTCGTCAGGAGTTGCGTGAAATGATCGCTGGATTGGCCGTGCCCGGCCAGGACGAGATCGACCAGCCCAAGGCGGCTGCCGCGGGCTGAACAGCCACGCGTTACAGGAATATTATGACTCACCAGTTCAACCGGACGATTCTGCGCGAGTATGACGTGCGCGGGATCGTCGGATCCACGCTTCACCCTGAAGATGCCTATGCCTTGGGCCGCAGCTTCGCGGCGCTGGCTTCCTCTGAGAACGCCCGGCGCATTGCCGTCGGCCGTGATGGGCGCACCCATTCGCCGGTGCTTGACGAAGCGCTGGTGCGGGGCCTTACGGAAGGCGGGATCGACGTCGTTCATGTCGGCATGGGCTCCTCGCCGCTGCTTTATTTCGCCGTCTCGACGCTCGACGTTCAAGGCGGCATTCAGGTCACGGGCAGCCACAATCCCGCCGACTATAATGGCTTCAAGATGCTGCTAAACGGCCGTTCGGTATTCGGCGAGGAGATCCAGGATCTCGGCCGCCGCGCAGCGCAAGGCGACTGGAGCGAAGGCCAGGGCAAGGTCGAAGAAGTCGACATAATCGACGCCTATGTCGACGCGCTGGTCCGCAACTTCGACGGCAAGGCCTTCCGGGTCGGATGGGACGCAGGGAATGGCGCCGCCGGGCCGATCGTAGAAAAGCTGGTAAAGCGCCTGCCGGGCGAACATCACACGCTGTTCACTGACGTCGATGGGCTTTTCCCGAACCACCATCCGGATCCGACCGTCGAGGCCAATCTCGCCGATTTGAAAAAGCTAGTCGCGGACAAGCAACTGGATTTTGGAATTGCGTTCGACGGCGATGCCGACCGGATCGGCGCAATCGATGCGAAGGGCCGCGTCATTTGGGGCGACCAGTTGTTGATCATCCTTGCCGGTCCGGTTTTGAAGGACGAGCCCGGCGCAACCATCATCGCCGACGTCAAGGCCAGCCAGACGCTGTTCGACCGCATCGCCGAGATGGGCGGCTCCCCCTTGATGTGGAAGACGGGCCATAGCCTCATCAAATCGAAGATGAAGGAAACACATGCGCCGCTAGCCGGCGAAATGAGCGGCCACATCTTTTTCAAACACCAGTGGTACGGATTCGACGACGCGCTCTATGCCGCAGTCCGATTGATCCGTGCGGTTTCTGCCAGCGGCAAGTCGCTTACCCAGCTCAAGGAAGAAATGCCGGTGTCAGTTGCGACGCCGGAGCTCCGCTTCCAGGTCGACGAGGCACGCAAGTTCGCGGTCATCGACGAAGTGGCGTCCCGGCTTGCTGCCGAGGGCGCAAACGTCAATTCGACTGATGGGGTTCGTGTCAAAACGCCTGACGGCTGGTGGCTGCTGCGCGCGTCGAACACCCAGGACGTGCTGGTCGCTCGGGCGGAAGCCAAGGACAAGGCAGGTCTCGACCGCCTGATGGCCACGGTCAACGAGCAGCTCGAGAGAAGCGGCATCACGGCAGTCGAAGCCGCTCATTGACGTTTTCGTGACGCGGGCGAACGGATTCGGTATGGAGAAACCATGCCGGAACAGATTGCCTTGAACATGACGCAAGCAATCACCGATGGTGAGCGCGCACGGCTGCAACAAATGTTCGAGAATGCGCCCGGCTTCATGGCCATCCTTGAAGGCAGCGATCATCGCTTCACTGTCGCCAACCAAGCATTCGAGGAACTGGTTAATAGAGGCGATCTCCTCGGCAAGAGCCTGGCAGAAGCAGTGCCGGAAATGGCCGACCAGGGCCTGGTTGAACTGCTGGACGAAGCCAAGCGTTCGGGCGATCCCTTCGTTGGAAGGGCGATGTCGATGCGCGTCGATATACCGGGCGGTTGGTGCGAACAGTTATTCGTCGACCTGATGATCCAGCCACTTCGCGATGCGGGCGGCGGTGTTCCCGGAGTCTTTGTGCAGGGCCATAATGTTTCAGAGGACAAGAAGAGCGAAGAACTCCGCTCAGCCCACAATCGTGTGCTCGAGCTGGCGATCGGTGATAGCCCTCTCGAACGGACCTTGAGCGAACTCATCAAGATCGTCGAGTCGACGTCCCGAACTCAGGTTATGGGATCCATCCTGTTGCTCGACCTCGATGGAAAACACCTACGCCACGGAGCAGCTCCAAGCTTGCCAGACGAATATTTGGAAGCGATCGACGGCTCCGAGATCGGACCCTGCGCCGGGTCATGCGGTACCGCCGCCTATACTGGCTCGCCGGTATTTGTCTCCGACATCGCCGAGGATCCACTGTGGGCGGAGTACAAGGCAGTCGCGCTTCCGCACGGCCTTCGCTCCTGCTGGTCGATTCCGATTCTAACCCGTGGCCGCAAGGTGCTGGGCACCTTCGCGATGTATCACCGCGAACCGCGTGAGCCGACGGTGCGCGACCTGGCCCTGGTCGACCTCATCACCCAGACCGCTGCGCTGGTGATCGACCGTGAGCGAGCCCATACGGCGCTTCGGGAAATCGCGGACATGGCCGAGTCGGAGGACTAGTCGTCCTCATCGGCATCATTATTTTTTGTGAGCGCCACCTTGTACCATCGGCATGCTTCGATGGGTGAAAAGCCTCTCCCTCGTGCTTGCATTTCCATTGCTGACTGCAGCCGCTCCCGCCGTGGATGCCGAGACCAAGCAAAGCCTACGCTGCTATATCGCAATGAATTCGCTTGCCGGCCAAGCTCTCGCAGAAGGCAACAAGGAGCTCAGCGAACATTCCAACGCGGCTGCGAGCTATTTCCTCGGGCGTGTGGACGGACGTGCGCCTGGTCTGGATCTTGCCCAAGCCATGGCAGTCGAATTCAGATCGATTGCAAATCTGAATCTGGGAGACGTTGCCAAGCCTTGCATCGAGAAACGGATGCGCCGCCTTAAAGAGGTCGATGACGCGAGTATTCGAATGCACATACCGCCACGCTGATCTCACACGCACCAGTTTTTCAGGGACAAGCTACTAGTCATCCTCGTCCTCATAACCGACGAGGTTGAGCTCGCGCGCCTTGATCT
>DASTVY010000194.1:0-3276 GCA_035758865.1 Sphingomicrobium sp.
CTCACCATTATCGAACTCGACGTCCGGACGACGCGGGACGGGCACCTCGTCATCCTCCACGACGTTACTTTGGATCGCACCACCGACTGCAGCGGTCTCGTCGGCGACCTCAGCCTGGCGCGGGTCAAATCCTGCCATGCCGGTTGGCCGAGCCATCCGCGCGAGCGTATTCCGACGCTCGCCGAGGCGCTTGATTTCGTGCGCGACCGGCCGGCACGTTTCCTGCTCGATCTTAAGCCTGGTACCTCGCTTCCCGATGTCCTTAAGGCCATTCGCGACCACCGCTTACAGTCCAAAGTCATCCTCGGCTTAAGGCGCGTTGCGGACATCTATCGGGTTCGGAATGAGGCGCCTGGAGTCACGACACTCGCCTTTGTGCCGAACGTTGCTGACGCGAGCCAATTTGCCGCCGTGGGCACCGACATCATCCGCCTCTGGTCCGATTGGGTGGAGGCTGACCCTAAAATAGTCGCGCGCACGAATGGGCTCGGGCCGCAGGTGTGGATCATGGTTGGCCGCAAACTGCCAAAGCGGGACTCCGATTGGCGCGCACTTCATGTGCGCATGATCGCGTCGGGTGCGCAGGGCTTGATCACCGACCGGCCGGAACTGATATCGACCCCATGATCGCGGGATATTCGGGCACGCCGCTTGCGCAGAAGCTGGGCCTCAAGCCCGGCATTCGCGCCTGGTTCCAGAATGTGCCGGATGAGGTCCAGCAGGAGATCGACCGCGACGCGCCGTCGATTGAGCGGCTGGAGCTTCCCGAACCGCCGGTCGAGTTCGCGCACATCTTCGTTACCTCCTGCGCCGTTCTCGATTGCGAACTTCGAATGCTGCTTCCGCTGCTGGACCCGGCCGGAATGATCTGGATCAGCTGGCCGAAGAAAGCTTCGAAGGTGCCGACCGACATTACCGAGGATGTGATCCGCGCCGTCGCGCTTCCGCTCCACCTGGTCGACGTGAAGGTTTGCGAGGTGGACGATATCTGGTCGGGATTGAAACTGGTCGTCAGGAAGGAGCACCGCCCCTGACGCTCAGCTACCGAATAGCGACGTTCACCCGCCACTGAACTTGACTCCATTCGAAGCGCTGGCAGCGTCGCCGCCCGACAAATGGGGGGAGGCTCGAATGCGACGAACCATCGCCATGGCGACTCTGGTCGCAGGCACGCTCGACATTTTGTTCGCGATCTTCCTGTCCCTTTATTTCGGTCGCGACCCGATGGGTATGCTCCGCTACGTCGCCTCCGGACCCTTCCCGCCCGCGACCGAATGGGGCGAAGTCGGTTCGATGCTCGGCCTGATCGTCCATTTCACGCTGATGGCGATCATGGCGGGGGTGTATGCTCGGCTTGCCGTCGCCCGGCCCGCTATTCTCGATCAGCCGATTCAGTGGGGCCTGTTGTACGGCCTTGCGACCTATGTCGTGATGAACTGGATCGTGGTTCCGCTTCGCTTCGACGCCCCGCTTCCGCCGTCGCCCCGCGCGATTGCTACTCAATTGTTTGCGCACATCCTCCTGGTTGGAATTCCGATCGCGCTGATTGTGGCCCGAACTTCGCGGGGTAGGCTCGTGAAGCTCGCCTGATCGATTTTCTCTTGCGAATGGTTCGCATTATCGGTTAAACAATCCGCATGATCGTCTGTGTCTGCAATGCGATTCGCGAAGATGAACTGCGTGCCGCCGCCCGCAAGGGCGCAAAATGCCCGGTCGAGGCCTTTGCGTCGTTGGACTGCGAGCCCCTGTGCGGCTGCTGCCTCGACTGTGCCCAGGAAGTCATCGAGGACGAGCATGTGCCTTCCGCGCGTCGCAAGTCGAGCAGTGTGGTGATCAACTTCCCACGCGCCGCCTAACTGCGATTAATTCGCATTATTTTTCGCTGATTTCCGCCAATTTTTCGCTTCCTTTTGACGCCGTCAAGCGTTAGACCTCGCGACCAGCCGAAGGAGGGCGCGATGAAGGGCGATAAGAAGGTCATCCAGCTCCTCAATGAAGCGCTCAAGAATGAGCTGACGGCGGTCAACCAATATTGGCTGCATTACAGGATGCTCGACAATTGGGGCATCGACAAGCTCGCCGAGTTTGAGCGGCACGAGTCCATCGACGAGATGAAGCATGCCGACAAGCTAGCGGAGCGGATCCTATTCCTGGACGGCCTTCCAAATTTCCAACTGCTCGGCAAGCTTCGGATCGGCGAGAATGTCGAGGAAATGCTGAGGTGCGACCTGGCGCTCGAAATGGAAGCGCTGACCCAGCTGAAAGGCGCCATCGCCCATTGCGAGAAGGTGCAGGACTATGTCAGCCGCGACCTCTTCTCGGAGATCCTCCAGAATGAGGAAGAGCATGTCGACACGCTGGAATCCCAGTTCGACATGATCGCGCGGATGGGCATCCAGAATTACATCCAGCTGCAAAGCGAAGCCACCGACGACTAAGCCAAACGACGGCAAAGCCGGCGCCTTGGCTTAGTCGAGAGATGGCGCACGCCGGCCAACCTGCGCCACGCAGCGGCGGCAGGTCTGACGTCACGAAATTTACTTTCGTGACGGCGCTGGCCTATTGAGTTCCAAGAGGGGGCGCTGATGGCCACGACATCACCTGACAGGGATCGCATCTTCAGTCTCGACGTCATCCGCGGAATCGCGGTGATGGGCATTTTTTCGGTCAACATCATCGCCTTCGCCATGATCGAGGCAGCATATTTCAATCCTCCGGCCTACGGTGGATGGCACGGTGCAAGCCTCGGCCTGTGGGCGACCAATTTGCTGGTCATCGACGGCAAGATGCGCTCGCTCTTCTCGATATTGTTCGGGGCATCGACCCTGCTGGTGATCGAGCGGGCGGAGGCGGGCGGTCTGTCGGGTACCCAAATTCATGTCCGCAGAATGCTGGTCCTGCTCGCCTTCGGACTGGTGCATTACTTTCTGATCTGGTTCGGCGACATCCTTTCCCTCTATGCGGCGAGCGGGCTCATCGCATTCCTGTTCCGCAAGATGCCGGTACAGCGCCTCATTGCGCTCGGGGCTGCTTTCCTGGTCGTGCACATGCTGCTGTTCGGCGGGTTTGTATTCAGCCAGTACCAGGCTGACATTGCCGCCCACGCCCCCGGAGCGTCTCAAAAGGCGATCAAGGCATGGAACGGTGGGCTCGGCGGCTTCTACCCCAGCGCCGCGAAGATCGCCGAAAATAAGGAGCTCATGCTCGGGCCATGGCTCGGGGTTGTCGGGCACAAATTCGAGAATGGTTCCCAGCTTATAATGAACACGTTGATCT
>DASTVY010000229.1:0-12623 GCA_035758865.1 Sphingomicrobium sp.
ATCATGCTGGAAGAGCTTCTCGCCGCCGGCCATGCGGGCGCCGAATATGACGCCTGGTACATCGACATCGGCGAGGGCGACCAGTTCGGGTCGGGCTTCGTCGAAGTGAATCCCAATTCCAAGATCCCGGCCCTGCTCGACCGGACCAACCCCGAGCAGCCGCAACGCGTGTTCGAGAGCGGCTCTATCCTCCTCTACCTGGCGGAGAAGTTCGGCGCTTTCCTGCCCGAGGATTCGGCAGCACGGACCGAGGCGCTCAATTGGCTGTTCTGGCAAATGGGTGCGGCACCGTTCCTGGGCGGCGGCTTCGGCCATTTCTACATGTATGCGCCGGTGAAGATCCAATATGCGATCGATCGCTATGCGATGGAGGCCAAGCGGCAATATGACGTGCTGGACCGCCATTTTGCCGAGCATCGCTATGCCGCGGGAGACGAATATAGCATCGCCGACATGGCGATTTGGCCGTGGTACGGCGCCGTCGCGCTAGGCCAGGCCTATGGCGATGCCGCCAGCTTCCTGTCCCTGAAGGATTATCGCCATGTGGGCCGCTGGGTCGACGAGGTCGCGGCGCGCCCCGCGGTTCAGCGCGGGCGGCGGGTCAACCGCAAGGTCGAGAACGACCCTTGCTTCATCCGCGAACGGCACAGCGCGGCGGATCTGGACTAGCGCGGCTTCACGGCGTCGAGGATCGATCCCCAGGATACCAGCTTGAAATTCTGGGCGCGGGGCTGGTTCTCGCCGTCCTGAGCCACGAACAGCCCGGCGGGAAAGGCCGGGCCGAAACCACCGAGCGCCACCGCTATGCCATCGGTGTCCTCGACCGACCCAAACTTGCCCTTCGCGATCCGGAAGCGGCCGGCCGGCGCCATGTCGGGCAGGCGATAGACGGCGAAGCTATTGTCACCCTGGCTGGACGCAATCAGCCAGCCACCATTGGCGCCTTCCGGTGCAATCGTCAGCCCTTCGACATCGGCGACCAAATTGCGGCGGCCGACCCTTGCGACGAGCGTTCCTTTTGCAGGGCCGTCGGCGCGCGAATCGAAGCGCCAGATTCCAGCCTCTTCTTCGCCGACGAACAGAGCGTTGCTACGGCTATCGACGACGCAACCTTCCGGCTGGCTCGGAACCCGCAGGCGGCGCAGGGTCTTCCCGCTGACCGCCTTGCCGTCGAAGGTCAGCTCGACCTGCTCGATCAAGCCTTCCTTCAGCACCGAGAATGCGTGGACAGTGCCGTCCGCAGCCGGCGCAAGGCAAATGCCATAAGCCTCGCCTTTCCCGCCTTCGACCGACCCCAATTTGATGAGCCGCGGACCGGCGGGATCAAGGCGGTAAAGGTCGAGCTTGGCATTGGCCTCGTCATTGCGGTCGCTGGCGGCGACCAGGATGCCGCGCGCTCCGAGATCGACGAGGTCGACATTGTTGAGCCGTCCGGCCGGATCGAAGGCCAGCGACTTGCCGCCGAGGCCATAAACATGAAGTCCGGCCTGTTTGTCGGTCGCGACGATCAGGCTGGCCGCAGGATCGGCCGGGTTGCGCCAGATTGCCGGGTCGTCGGCCGCATCTGCGTGAGCAGTTCCGACCGGCTCGGTCTCGGCAGTGGCCATAACGGCCGCGACCTGTGACTTGACCGGCGTCGTGGCCGCGCGATCGCAGGAAATGGCGGCGCCTGCCAACGCCAGGGCAAGGACAATTCGCATCGACATTTTCCCCTCCCGGTCATGCTATAGCCGCATTAGCGAACGGAGGCCGATATGGTTCGATCTGCGCTGATTTCCATTGCCCTTCTGGCGTCCGCCGCATGCGCTCCGGAAAAGCCGGCCGAGCTGGAGGGACGGTGGATCGACCTGAGCCATGACCTGGCCGAAGATTCGCCCTTCTGGCCGACGGCGGAAGGCTTCAAGCATGAGGTCGCATCCTATGGCAAAACGCCCGGCGGCTGGTTCTATAGCAGCTACAACCTGACTCTGTCGGAGCATGGCGGTACGCATCTCGACGCTCCGATCCATTTCGCCGAGGGCAAGCAGACTGCAGACCAGGTCCCGCTCGACCGGCTGATCGGGCCGGCAGCGGTGATCGACGTGTCGGCCGCCAGCGCCGCTAACCGCGACTATCGCTTCACCGTCGGGGACCTGGAAAGGTGGGAGAGCGCCAATGGCCGCCTGCCGGACGGCGTGATCCTGCTGTTCCGCACGGGCTTTTCCAAATATTGGCCGGACCGCAAAGCCTATATGGGAACCGATGAGCGCGGGCCCGAGGCGGTCGCCAAGCTGCATTTCCCGGGGCTATCGGCGGAACTGGCCCGGTTCCTGGTGACCGATCGCAAGGTGGCGGCGGTCGGGCTCGACACCCCCAGCCTGGACTATGGCCAGTCGAAGGATTTCATCGTCCACCGCACACTGCTGGGCGCGAACATCCCGGGCTTCGAGAATGTCGCCAACCTCGAGCAGATGCCGGACAAGGGCGCGACCGTCGTCGCCTTGCCGGTCAAGATCAAGGACGGCAGCGGAGCTCCGCTGAGGATCGTGGCGCGGCTGCCCTAGGCTGCCGCAACCTCGAGACCAGCAGTGGCGATTTCGGGCCGCTTGCGCTTTTTCGCCTTGCGGAACCAGAACGACCAGCTGGCAAGCGCTCCGAGCAGGGTAAGTCCGACGCCGGACAGCGTCATCAGCAACTTCCAGGCGAGGCCGCCGACCTTGGCGGAATGGACCGGGTAGAGCTTTTCGTAGATGGACGCCGCCTGGCTGCTGGCTGCGGGGTCGTCGACCTTGATGAGATTGCCGGCGCCGTCGAAAGTTAGCGTCGTCCGCCCGTTGGGATTCCATTCGAACGGCTGACGCATGCGTACAGACCAGGGCTGGCCGGGCTTCGTCGGCAACGTCAGTCGGCGAAGGGCGGCATCGGGAAAGCGCGCCTTGGCCTGGATCAGCATCGCCGCGACCGGAACGGCGGCCCCCGCCGGCTCGACCTCCGGCGGCTTGGAGCGGGCCTCCAGCTGGCCAAGCGGGCTCAGCACCGCTCCGGCCGCTTCCTTGAAGACCATGCCGGTGCCGGTGACGAAGGTGACGAGCAGCAAGGGCGCGACGAGGATCCCGATGTCGCGATGGTGACCGACGATCGGGCCCGGCTGCAGCTTGCGGGGCCACAGGCGGAACTTGAAGCCCCGGCGGCTGCGCCACCAGAGGATCGAGCCGGTAATGACGAACAGGAGGCCGAACACGCCCGCCCAGCCGGCGACAAGCTCGCCATTATGGCCGGCGAACAGATGGTGGTGGAGGTCGAAGATCCACAGCTCCGGCCGCTCCCACTGACTGGACCAGGAGGAGACGGTCGTGCCGTCCTGCGCGATATAGGTTCCCGCACCGCCTTCGCGGGCGACATGATGCAGCCCGATCTCCTCGCTGGCGAAGCTGATGCGGATTGCACCGGCGGCAGCTTCGCGATCGGCGATTCGGCCGATCGTCTGGATGTTCTCGATCACCGGCGCGTCGGCGCCTGGGAGGGCAACCCATTCCCCTTCCCACAGCAGGATCGTGCCGGACAGGCCGAGGATCGTCAGAAGCAGGCCGATGAAGCCGCCGGACCAGCGATGGAGGATCGAAAGCAATTTCACCCGTCAGAATTCCTTGCCGATGCCGAGGCCACCCGGCCTGGAATGACGTTAAAAATGCGGCCGAAGCCGCGCCGACCGCGAACCGCAGAGCCGAGTTGCGGGTAGGGCTACTGCGAATAACTATCAATAGGGAACCATGACGTTGGTTCGGGCCGTTCATCCGCCGTCAAGCTGAAGGCACCAATTTCGTCACATTGCGCTGCCAAAGGAGCGGCAATGAGCAGGATCATCGCCTTGATCGCGTCTGCCGTGATGCTTTCCGCCTCGCCCGCGTCGGCGCAGGCGCTGGAAGGCCAGTGGACCAATTACAAGAAGAATGTCGTGGTGCAGGTCGAGCGTTGCGGCACGGCCTATTGCGGCCGAGTGGTCCAAGCCAGCGAAAAGGCCAAGGCCAAGGCGCGCAAGGGCGGCACTCCCAATTTGATCGGAACTCAAATCCTGACCGGGCTGGTTCCGACCGGCTCCGGCAAGTTTCGCGGCCGGGCGTTCGTCCCCAAGCGCAACCTCCACGCCACCGCCACCGTTCGCCAAGTCAGCGACGATGTGATGCAGGTGCAGGGCTGCGTGCTCGGCGGCCTGTTGTGCGACAGCGAGCGCTGGACCCGGGTGATCAGCTAGGCGCGAGCTCAGGGCGCACTTCCTATCCCGTTTAATTTGCGTTAACAGCGCCACGCTGATCCCGCCATCTGTGGCATCCCATGGAGGACCATGCCAGCTTGCCAAAAGGCAGGCTGCACTGGCGCGCGGGCGCCAAATGAGGGGCAAAAGAAATGAAGCTCGGGATGATTTTCGCGGCTGCAGCCGCAGCCGCATGCGCGTATTCAATGCCTGCCGTCGCGCAGGACATGCCACAACATATCGTTTCGCTCTATCGCGCCGCCCCCGGCCAACAGGTGGCGCTGCTGAGATGGATGGCGCGGCAGGATCAGGCCTCACAGGCCGCAGGGCTGCCTGCGTCGCAAATCTATGTTCATACGTCAGGCGACAGCTGGGACTATTTGGTGATCAACCCCGTAACGACCAAGGCGCAGGACGATGCGGTCGACGCGGCCGCCAAGAAAATGGGGCTCGCGACGGGCCCACGGGCCAGCATCGAATTTCGAACGATGATTGCCACCCATACCGACACGACCGCAAACGGTCCGCAAACCGCGGCCCAGATCCTGGCGGCGTTGGGCGAGAAATAAGCGGAGTCAGAAGCTGAAGGGCGGACCCAGTTCTCCCTTCAGCACCGCTGTCTGAAGTGCGGCCATTTCGTCGGCCCAATAGCGATCGGATTCGAGCCGCGGGCTAATTTCGCGAACCTTGGCATGGAGCGGCCGAAGCTTCGCGCTGGTCTTCAAAGGCGCGTGATAATCGATCCCCTGGGCCGCCGCGATCAGCTCGACGCCAACAATCCCGGCCACGTTCCTTGCAATCTGCACCGCCTTGCGCGCGGCGATCGGGGCCATCGAGACATGGTCCTCCTGTCCCGCGCTGGTCGGAACGGAATCGACGCTTGCCGGGAAGGCGAGGCTGCGATTCTCGGCGACCAGCGCGGCCTGAGTCACCTGCGGGATCATCAGGCCCGAATTGACCCCGCCATCGTCGGTCAGGAAGGCAGGTAGGCCGCTCATCTTCGGATCGATCAGCACGGCGGTGCGGCGTTCCGACAGCGAGCCAACCTCGCACATCGCCATCGAAATCACATCGGCAGCAAAGGCGACCGGCTGCGCATGGAAATTGCCGCCGCTGATTGCCGTATCCTCATCCTCAAACACGATCGGATTGTCAGTTACGGCTCCCGCCTCGATGGTCAGAGTGTGCGCGGCATTGGTCAGAAGGTCGAGAACGGCGCCCATCACCTGAGGCTGGCAGCGAAAGCTGTAGGGATCCTGCACCCTGCCGCAGCGGCCGTGGCTGGCGAGGATCTCGCTGCCGTCGAGCAGGCCTCGGATTTCGGCGGCGACCCGGATCTGCCCCGGCTGGCCCCGGGCGGCGGAGATGCGCGGATCGAACGGCTTGATCGAGCCTTTGAGCGCGTCGACCGAGAGAGCCCCCGATCCGAGCGCCGCCCCGAACACCCGCTCTGCCGTGAACAAGGCGTCGAGTGCGATCGCTGTGGAGGCTTGCGTTCCATTGATCAGCGCAAGGCCTTCCTTGGGCCCAAGCTCGAGCGGCTTCATGCCGAGCTTCGCCAGCGCATCCCCGGCGGGAAGGATGTCGCCGGCGACGTCGATCCTGCCTTCGCCGAGCAGCGCGGCGATCAAATGGGCAAGCGGAGCGAGATCGCCGGACGCGCCGACGCTTCCCTGCGCCGGGATCAGCGGCATGGCATCCTTGTCGAGCAGCGCTTGTAGAGCGTCGATCACCAGGGGCCGAACGCCGGAAAAGCCGCGGCCCAACCCGAGTAGCTTCAACACGATCATCAGCCGAACGACTTGACGCGGCAGCATGTCGCCGAGCCCACAGCTGTGGGACAGGATCAGGTTGCGCTGCAGCTCGGCCAGCCGCTCGGGCGGGATGCGGGTATTGGCGAGCAGGCCGAAGCCGGTGTTGACTCCATATACCGTCTCGCCGCTGGCGACGATGCGCTCGACCGAAGCGGCAGCAGCCTTGACGCGGCCCATGCTGGCGTCGTCGAGTTTGCAAACTTCGCCTTGCCAAAGCCGGCGCAAGGTGGCGAGGTCGATATTCGTCGGATCAAGCGTCAATGTCATGCGGGCGCGTCTAGGAGATTTGCACGGCGACGAATAGCCGGGATGCGCGTAGAGCTGGATGGCGAGCGAGAGGGGGATGGAATGAGCAACCCAGATGACGGCCGTGGCAATCGCGGGCCCGGGATCATCGCGGCGGCGATCGTCGGCGCGGCATTGATCCTGTCCTGGGGCAATTCAAATTCGGAGCCGCGTTACCAGCTGGCCTCGGCCGGAGATTCGGTTGTCCGCATGGATACAGATAGCGGCGAGCTTATTGCCTGCAACGCCCAGCGCTGCAGCCGAGTACAACCGCCGGCGCGAGCCAAGACCTTTGGTCCGCTGACGATCGAAGTCGGGGAAGATGCGGAAAAGAAGGCCCCGGCGCCGCCCGCCAACTGATCGCGATTGCAGGGAAAACCCCGGTTTACTGGCGCCGGATATTTTCCAACGCTAACGAATGCCAATGTCACCGGAAGTCGAAGAGCTGCTGACCTTGCGGCGCAAGGGTCGCGCTAAAGGATGGTTCGGGATTGGCTGGCGCATTGCGGCGGTGATCGCCCTGCTCGGCTTCCTGGTGCTGTTTCACTGGCTTGAGCGCCATGGCCTCAAGGATACGCATGACGGCGAAGTCGGCTTCATCGACGTCATTTATTTCACAATGATCAGCGCGACGACCACTGGCTACGGCGACATCGTACCGGTTACCGACAAGACCAGAATGTTCGATGCGCTGGTCGTGACCCCGATCCGCATCCTGTTCCTGCTGATCTTTATCGGATCGGCCTATCTGTTCGTTGCCCGCCGATCCTGGGAGAGGTTCGTCATGAAGCGTATCCAGCGCACACTTCGCGACCACATCGTCGTGGTCGGGTTCGGCACCAAGAACAGCCGGGCTGTCCAGGAACTGATCGACCTGGGCGCCGAAGCCGGATCGATCGTCGTGATCGACGTCAACGAGGACCGGCTCGAAATCGCGAAGGCCCTGGGCTGTACCGTCTTGAAGGCGGACGCCACCCGCGATGCGACGCTTCGAGCCGTCCATGTCGATCGGGCCAAGCTGGTGATCATCTCCGCCGGGCGCGACGATACGTCGATCCTGGTTTGCCTGACGACCCGGCACATGGCTCCCAACGTCCGGATCAGCCTTGCGGTCAACCAGCAGGACAATGAAGTCCCGGCGCGGCGGGCGGGCGCGGACGTCGTGGTCAATCCATTGAACTTTGCCGGCCTGCTGCTGGCTACCACCCATGCCGGCCACCACATCGCCGACTATCTCGCCGACCTCGCCACCATGGGCGGCCGAGTCCGGCTGATCGAACGGGATGTGCGTCCCGAGGAAATAGGGACAGCGCTTAAGGACTTGGCCGGTGGCCTGGGCCTCAGGATCATCCGGGAGGGGACGCCCTATGGCTTCTGGCGACCCCAGGTGGAGAAGCTGGAAGCGGGCGACATCGTCATGGAAATCGTGCCGACGGTTTGACCGACGACTAGTCGGGCAGCAACGCGGTGAGCAGGCCGGCACCGATTAGCACGGCGCCCCCGACACGCTGCGACCAGAGCTTGACCTCATCGCCCTTGAGGTACCCGGCCACCTTGCTTGCTGCGAGGGCATAGAAGCCGTCGCTGGTAGTCACGACGGCGGCGAAGGTCAGCAGCAGTATCAGCGCCTGCGGCCAATAGGCGAGATGCGGCGACATGAACTGCGGGGTGAAGGCGACGAAGAAGATGATCGTCTTCGGATTGACTGCGGTGATTGCAACCGTACCCCAGAATGCGGCCCTCGGCGTGATCGTCTTGGGATTTTCGCTTTCCAGCGAACCGCGCTTGGCGGTGACGATCCCGTAGAGGCCCATGGCGATCAGATATGCGGCTCCGACCCATTTGAGCGCGGTGAAGGCGGCCGGGGATTCGGCCAGCAACACGCCGAGGCCAACGAGCGACATGGTCATGGCGATGGAGTTGCCGACCGTCGCGCCGAAGACCGACGCGAGCGCGGTTCTGAGGCCCGCGGTCAGGGCATAACCGACGATGCTGGTAACGCCCGGACCGGGAAGCAGGCCGACAATCAGCGACGCCGCTGCAAATCCGGCCCACAGCCCCCAGTCCATGATGCTCCCTTAGACGATCATCGGAAGATCCAACCCCTGCTCCCGCGCGCATTCGATGGCGATGTCGTAGCCCGCGTCTGCGTGGCGCATGACGCCGGTGCCGGGGTCGTTCCACAGCACGCGCTCGAGGCGGCGGGCGGCATCATCGGTGCCGTCGGCGACGATCACCACGCCCGAATGCTGCGAATAGCCCATGCCGACCCCGCCGCCGTGGTGGAGCGAAACCCAGGTCGCGCCAGAGGCGGTGTTCAACAGGGCGTTGAGCAATGGCCAGTCGCTGACCGCGTCGCTGCCGTCCTGCATCGCCTCGGTTTCCCGGTTGGGGCTGGCAACAGAGCCGGAGTCCAGATGGTCGCGGCCGATGACGACCGGCGCGGACAGTTCACCATTCCTCACCATCTCGTTGAAGGCGAGGCCGAGGCGGTGACGCTGGCCCAGACCGACCCAGCAGATGCGCGCCGGAAGCCCCTGGAAGGCGATCCGTTCGGCCGCCATGTCGAGCCAGCGGTGGAGCTGAGGATCGTCGGGGATCAGTTCCTTCACCTTGGCGTCGGTTTTGGCGATGTCCTCCGGATCGCCTGATAGCGCGGCCCAGCGGAACGGTCCGATGCCGCGGCAGAACAAGGGCCGGACATAGGCGGGCACGAAGCCGGGGAAGTCGAAGGCGTTCTTGACGCCCTCGTTATAGGCTTCCTGGCGGATGTTGTTGCCATAGTCGAAGGTCGGAATGCCCATCTTCTGGAAGTCGAGCATCGCCTGAACATGGACCGCCATCGACTTGCGCGCCGCAGCGGCGACGGCCTGGGGATCGCGCTCGCGCATCTCGGTCCATTGGGCAACGCTCCAGCCGGCCGGGCAATAGCCGTTGGCGGGATCGTGCGCCGACGTCTGGTCGGTGACCGCGTCGGGGCGGATGCCGCGCCGGACCATCTCGGGAAGGATCTCGGCCGCATTGCCAAGCAGGCCGACGGAGGTGGGCTCGGTGGCGCTCTTGATGATCTCCAGCGCCTCGTCGATGCTGGTCGCGCGATGGTCGAGATAGCGGGTCTCGAGGCGCTTCTCGATGCGGCTATCCTGCACCTCGACTGCGATGCAATGCGCCCCGGCCATGACCGCGGCGAGCGGTTGCGCCCCGCCCATTCCGCCGAGGCCTGCGGTCAGGATCCATTTGCCGCGAAGATCGCCGCCGAAATGCTGGCGGCCCATTTCGGCGAAGGTCTCGTAAGTGCCTTGGACGATGCCTTGCGAGCCGATGTAAATCCAGCTGCCGGCCGTCATCTGGCCGTACATCATCAGCCCCTTGCGATCCAATTCGTTGAACTTTTCCCAGGTCGCCCAGTGCGGCACCAGGTTGGAGTTGGCGAGGAGGACGCGGGGCGCATCCTTGTGGGTGCGAAACACGCCGACGGGCTTACCCGACTGAATGAGGAGTGTCTGGTCTTCTTCCAGCCGCTCCAAGGTCTCGACGATCTTGTCGTAGCAGCGCCAGTCGCGCGCCGCGCGGCCGATGCCGCCATAGACGACCAGGCTCTGCGGGTCCTCGGCGACCTCGTCGTCGAGGTTGTTCATCAGCATCCGGACCGCGGCTTCGGTGGTCCACTGCTTCGCCTTGATATCTGAGCCACGCCGAGCACGGATATGGCGGCTGTTGTCGCGTCGGTCGGTCGTCATTTCGGTCCCGGATGCAGTGGAATGTCGCGCCGCCTCTAGCGCCTCACTGTCCGCAACCCAACTGTTTCCAGCTTTCGATGTGACATCGAAGTGAGTCGGGCATATTGTCCAGACCGCTAGCCAACCATCAACCGGCGGAGACGGTCGTGCCTTGTCCAACGCCCGCACTTGGAGCGAAGCAGCCCTCGGTCATTGTTGGAAGGCGGCAGATACTCACCGGCCTTGCGGCGCTGGCGAGCGCGGGCGTTGTGCTGGCCCGGGAGCCTCTCACCCGGCGCGGCACCCCGCAACTCACCACTGGCCCGTTCTACCCGCTTGACCGTCCGAGCGACCAAGATTGGGATCTAACCCACGTCCCGGGTCGGTCTGGAGTCGCGCAGGGCGTGATCATGGAGCTTCGCGGCCGTGTGACGACGGAGTCGGGAAAACCCGTGCCGAGCGCGAGGCTCGATGTCTGGCAGACCAATGGCCTTGGCCGCTATCATCACCCTAGCGACGAAACGGGGGCAGCCCTCGATCCGAATTTCCAGGGCTCGGCAGTCATTCGCGCAGATGCCAACGGCGACTACCGACTACGTACCGTCATTCCGCTACCTTATGAACGCCGTCAGCGGCACATCCATTTCGACATTAGGGGAGAGAAGCGGATGCTGATCACGCAGATGTTCTTTCCGGGCGAGCCGAACGAGCGCGACACCCTCTATCCCGCACTACGAAGCGAAGCACTTCAGAAGGCCGTTACTGCTGAGCTCTTGGAGGGCGAAGCCAGTGTGAAGCAATTCCGCTGGAACATCATCCTCGCCGGAGAATGACCGGTCGCTGATGCCTCAGCCATCGCCCCCCGCAAAAATCCTTATCTCCGGCCCCGGCATACCGACCCAATAGCCAAGCTCCGAAAGCTCGCTGACGCGCCAGACGCAAAGGTCAGCGGCCTTGCCGGCCTCGATCGTTCCGATCTCATGCGCCAGGCCCAATGCACGAGCGGCATTGACCGTCATTCCGGCTATGGCCTCCTCCGGAGTCAGCCCGAACAGGTTGCAGGCCATGTTCATGATAAGCTGCGGGTTTAGCACCGGTGACGTGCCTGGGTTGCAGTCGGTGGCGATGGCGATCGGAACGCCGGCGTCGCGTAGCAGGTCGACCGGCGGCTTCTTCTTCTCGTTGAGCGCATAAAAAGCGCCGGGCAGCAGCACCGCGACCGTTCCTGCCGCGGCCATGGCCTTCGCTCCAGCGGCGTCGAGATGTTCGAGATGGTCGGCCGACAGCGCCTTGTAACGCGCGGCGAGCTCGGCGCCCTTCTGATTCGACAATTGCTCGGCGTGGAGGCGGACCGGCAGGCCGTTGGCGCGGGCCGCGGTGAAGACGCGCTCGACCTCCGCCGGCGTAAAGGCGATGGATTCGCAGAAGGCGTCGACGCTGGTGGCGATGCCGGCCTTGGCGACCGCCGGGATCATCTCCTCGGCGATCATCTTCACATAGGCGTCGCGGGCCGCGCCTTCCTTCGCCTCGGTCGGCAACGCGTGGGCGGCGAGCAAGGTGGTGACGATCCGGACCGGCTCGTCGCGGCCTATGGCGCGGGCGGCGTTCAACAGCCGCATCTCGGACGCCGTGTCGAGGCCGTAGCCCGACTTGATCTCGATGGTCGTGATCCCGCCCCTCATCAGTGCATGAAGGCGGCGGCGGGCAGTCTCGCGAAGCTCGTCGGCGGACGCTGCCTTGGTCGCGGCGACGGTCGAGGCGATGCCGCCGCCGGCATTGGCGATATCCTCGTAAGATGCGCCGGCGCGGCGCATGGCATGTTCGTTGGCGCGGGTGCCGCCGAACACCAGGTGCGTGTGACAATCGACCAGGCCCGGCGTAATCCAGGCTCCCCCGCAGGCGACGACTTCCTTTGCGCGGAATCCGGCCAGCTCGGTCCGCTTGCCGACCCTGACGATCCGGCCGTCGTCGATGCCGATCGCGGCATTGGGGAAGAGGCCGAGCGGGTTGTCTGCTCCCGCGACCATGGTCGCGACATGACAGTCGGTGATCAGCCTGTCCCACATGGGTCGTGGCAATGCGGGGCGAAGCTGCTAGTCGTCAAGCACATGAGCAGCGGTTGGCCCAATCTTTCCGCCCTGATCGTCGATAAAGGCGCCGACGCGCCGGTCGGATTGGTCGGCGCTCCGCTCGATGCCGGGTCTGTGACGCCGGGACGATGCGACCTCGCGCCGGGCCTGTTGCGCGCGACACTTCGGCGGATTGGACTTTACGATGTCGAGACGGGCAAGGAGATCCAGAGCCGGGTCGCCGATCATGGCGACGTGCCGGTCGCCGGACTCAGCATCGAGGAGGCGACGCCGTCGATCGTAGCCGCGTGCAAGGCGAGCGTCGAACGACACAAGCTGACGCTGCTGGCCGGTGGAAATAATGCGGTGACTAGACCGGGCGTCCACGCATTGGGCCTGCCATTCGAAAAGGTCGGCCTGGTCACGCTCGATGCCCATTTCGACATGCGGGACACCAGCCACGGCCTTGGCAACGGCAACCCAGTGCGGGCCTTGCAAGAGGATG
>DASTVY010000257.1:0-3862 GCA_035758865.1 Sphingomicrobium sp.
CCGGGCCATCATTCCACTCGACAATTTTCACATGTCGCATTCGCTGGCCAAGCGGGTCAGGTCGGACCGCTTCACGGTTACTTGCGACAAGGCGTTTCACGACGTGCTGCTCGCTTGCGCCGATCGCCCGGAAACCTGGATCAACTCCATCATCGAGCGGGCGACACTGGGCCTCCATGCCGTGGGCCACGCCCACTCGATCGAATGCTGGCGCGATGGCGAGCTTGTCGGCGGCCTCTATGGCGTAAAGCTCGGCCGTGCCTTCTTCGGGGAATCAATGTTCAGCCGGGTGACCGACGCGTCGAAGGTCGCTTTGGCCTGGCTGGTCGCCCGGCTGCGGGTCGGCCACTTCACCTTGCTGGATTGCCAGTTCATCACACCACATCTTGCCTCGCTTGGCGCAACGACCGTCAACCGCGAAGATTATGTCGGATTGCTTGGCGTGGCATTGTCCTCGGCAGGAGTGGTTGGCGGCGGCGGAGGAGCTGCTTCCTCGGTCGGGGCCGGTTCGGTTCCCGGCGGCGTTTCTTCGGATTCGGCCGCGTTGCCTGCTCCCGATTTCGAAGCGCTCGACCGGCTACTGCCGCGCCCCGGCGCCGCCGGCGCGGCCGGTCCGCCCGGCCAACTCATTGCGCAGCTTTTGGGCCAAACGTCGTAGACCGCGTCCTCGACGACATTGAGCGACGGGCTCTCCTTGTAAAGCCAACCTGAAAAGCGCCGGACCCACTGCCCATCCGAGCGCTGCCGGTCGACCTGGACGAAGGCGCCGGTCAGTTTTTCGAGTTCCCAGGGCGCCGTGGTCTCGCAGGCGCGCAGGCGGACGACCACGTCCTTGACACGCATCGCCTGCCCTGGCCGCAAGGTCAGGTCGCGGACAATGCCGTTCCGTTTGTTCAGCAGGCCGAGCACCGCGACCCGTTCGGCCATCGGGGTGACCCCAGGCTGCTCTGCGGAGGCTCGCGGTACGTCAATCGTGACCGGCTGGTTGCCTTCCGGCTCGGATTGCTGGGCGCGATCGCATCCTGCGACAAGAAGCGCCAACGCAATCGACAGGAGGGCCAAGTCGCGAGTCACGCCTATTCGGGCTTCCATGCCTCATAGTCGCCAGTAGACGTCGCCCGGCTTCCCTTCGACGCCAGCGATCCGCCGGGCCGGTACGCTGCCACCGTGCCCGTCAGGTTGGGTTCGGGATCTCGTTCGAAGTTCCGGCGGCCGGGAAGCGATTTTTCCGGCAAATCATCGATGGTGCCACGAAGCCAAGCGTTCCAGCCCGGCGGAACCCGGCTGCTGTCGTTCGAGCCGTCATAGATCACCCAGCGGCGCCTTGGGTCCTTGCGATGCCGGAAATAGACATTGCCCGCGTCGTCGCGGCCGACTTCTTCGCCGTTTCTGCGCGAGGTGATCATTGTGCCCCACGAGGCACCGTTCCACCAGGTGAAGGCGTTTGCGAAGATTCCCATGAGGCGGGCCTTTGCCGCGTTACACCCGCCTAGGCAAGGCGCGAATTGTCACCACTTGACCTTGTCGCCGGGCTTGATGCCCAGCTCGGCCGACCGCCCGCCCGCGATTTCCAGGACCGCCCCAACCGGCCCTTCGGATCTTACCGGCTCCTCCGAATAGGGCACCGTGTTGGCCTCGATGTTGGCGATGCTCCCGTCGGCCCTGACGAAGATCATGTCGAGCGGGATCAGCGTATTCCTCATCCAGAAGCTGGCGTCCCGTGGCGGATCCAACGGGAAAATCATGCCACGGTCAGGATCCAGCTTGTTGCGGAACATGAGGCCCATTGCCTGCTGTTCCGAGGTGCTCGCCACCTCGACCGTGAAACGATGCTCCCGGCCGCCGGACATGATAGTCAGCGCCTTCTGCTCCAGTCCTGCCGGCGACTGGCCCAGCTCAACGGCGTTGGATGCGGATGGTTGGCAGGCAGCCAAATTGGCGATCAGCCCGAGGGCCAGGGCCCTGGCTATCAGGGTTCGCGAAGCTCGACGGCGGTCAGGCCTTTGCGGCCCTCGGCAATGCGCGCTTCCAATTGCTGGCCTGGCTGCAGGTCGATGATCTGCGACTGGCGAACCGTCTCCATATGGACAAAGATGTCCTCGCCATCCTCGCCTTCGCTGACCCGATTCAGGAAGCCGTAGCCCTTCACGCGATTGAACCATTTGACCTCCACAGCCTCATACTCGCCCGCTGAATCGGTCAGTGCCTTGCGATCCGCGCGCTCGGCCGATGAATGGACCGGCCGTGGCGGCATCGGCAAGGCCGTGGACAGGTCGATGGAAATTATTTTGCGCGCCTGGAAGCCGCGGTCCTGATGGGCAGCAATACATTCCACGGTGGCACCCTCGGGCAACGAGCGGCGACCATGCTCTTTCAGAACGCTGAAGTGGATGAGGATGTCCCCTTCGCAATCTTCGGAGACAAGGAATCCAAATCCGCGTGTCGCGTCGAACCATTTGACGCGGCCCGTACAATGTAGACCTTCAGGAAGTTGTTCTGCCGTCGTGGACACCTCCGGCATTTCTCCCTGAGTCGTTTCGTAACTCAAACGCTGCACATTCGCCCCTTAACACGGTCCATTATGTCGTGGAACCGACTTAAGTGTGTTTAACGCAGGTTAATGAGGTTTGTGAAATCCGGATTTTCCCCGGGATTCAAATCAGTAATGGCTCTTGCAAGCGCAAACCGGTGGCCGGCGCGCACCATCGATGCAAGAGCTCTCTCCCGCTCCTGCGGGGTAGGCCGGCTGGCACGATAGGGTCCGATCGATCGCCTGCTTGCAAATCGCAGTGCCGAGGCAACTGCTTCCTCCTCGGCAAGCTGGACTGCGTCCGCCCCCGCGCTTTCATCAATCCCGGCAATCATCAGTGCCTGCCGGACGCGCCGCTCGCCATAGCCGCGGCCGGTCAGCGACCTGGCCTTGGACAAGGCGAAGGACCTGTCGTCGACATAACCAAGCCTCACCATCCGGTTTGCGAGATCCTCAAGCGGTGGCTCGGCATCTCCTTCCCATCCCTGCTCGCGCAGCTTTCGGTGAAGGTAGGCGAGCAATTTCGAGCGGCTGGTGGCGAACCGTCCAACGTAGTTCAGAGCCATTTCTTCCAGCTTTGCCGCCGTCAGTGGAGGACGAGGTTTCCGGGGAAATCGGGCAGGCATGGCCATGTTTGTGCCACAGTCCCACACCATCAGGCAAAAAGGCCCGCGGTAAGACGGGTCCACCGGCTCGTGCGCCGGGTTCATGAACCAGAAACAGGATATGCCGCGTGCTCGACCGGAACGTCAGGATCGACACCAGCCTTGCACTTGAAGGCTATACGCCCACGCTGGATCGCCACCCACGCCGTATCGCGGATTTTGCGACCCTGGGCGAGGCGCTGGATTATGCCGCTGAGGGTAGTCGCGGCATGAATTTCCATGACGCCCGCGGCGGCCTGGTACGCGCCTATCCTTATGCTGAACTTCGCGATGACGCTCAGGGCCATGCGCGCCGCTTCCTCGCATTGGGGCTAAAAAAGGGTGATCGGGTCGCGCTGATCGCCGAGACCGGCCCCGAATTTGCGGCCTGTTTCTTCGGCGCCATTTATGCCGGGCTGTGGCCGGTACCGCTTCCCCTTCCGACCAGTTTTGGTGGGCGCGACGCTTATGTCGAACAATTGGTCGTCATGCTGTCGAGCAGCGACCCGCAGCTCTTTCTTTATCCCGAAGAACTGGCCGAGTTCGCAGTTGCCGCTGCGGAACAGCGGGGTGTCGCCGCTCGCGGCTGGGAAACGCTCGGAGAGATTGAACCGGCGGGCGCACTGGCGTTTCCCGAGTCCGATTCCGACGAGATCGCTTATCTCCAATATTCGAGCGGCTCGACGCG
>DASTVY010000338.1:0-4052 GCA_035758865.1 Sphingomicrobium sp.
CTTCCCGGGGAGTAAAGGTCATGACTGCTGAATTAACCCTAGGAATTTTCCTAGACAAGTAGGAATTGCATTGGAAATGAAGCGAACGCCGAGTCGCCAATCAAATGGGGACAATTTACCGTGCAGATACTTCGCGATGTAGAAAAGTTCCTGAAGAACAGCAGTATGACTGCCGCAAAGTTCGGACGCGAGGCAATGAAAGACCCTCGTTTTGTTTTTGATCTTCGCAAGGGAAGAGAACCTCGTCCGCGAACAGTCGAGCGGGTTCGTGCCTTCTTGGAGGCAAGCCAATGATGAAACTTGCACTTTCTCCGGCGGCGGCTGGCCTCCTTCGGGCGCTGATTGCCCGAACCGGGATCGATCGCGATAGGATTTTGCTTACCGATTACCGGTCGATCGATTGGCAATCGCTTACCTTCATAGGCGAACGCCATGAAATGGAGCTAAGGGTTACCGGGCCCGACGCCACTGCCGTCGTTTCGCGATTGACCCAAGACTTGGCAGACGCCGACTTCGCCCTCCCCGGGCAGATCGTTGCCGACATCGCGCTGAAGGGAGCGCCCATTCACAACTGCGACGGGTCGATAAGCCTTCATATCGAGTCACTGACGATTGCCGAATAGGCAGAGCAGGCCCTTAACTTCACATTTTTGGCGCCTGTCCCCATGCACTTAGTGAATTTAGGAGGTTAGCGCAGCGACGCCTTGATGTTGGCCAGTGCGGCATGAAGCGCAGCGCTTGCATCGACACTATACCGATCTTCGGCCGGACGCTGCGGGACGAGCGCCGGCTGCCGGTCACCAGCCAGGAAATCCGCGATCCGGTCGACCAATTCGCCGGGTGTTGGCTCTGGACGCGCAAACAGGCGAACCAGGCGCGAATCCGGCTCCGGTTCGATCAGCGGATCGTCGAGGATCAAGAGTTCGTCTTTCGCCTCGAGCAGCAATTCTTCCATTTCCGGTTCGATCGGCTCGATTTCCGGCGTTTCAAATGGAGCAAGGGTCGCCTGGGCGCCCGAACCCACCTTCCGCATGGCTCCACAGCCACCTGCAAACACGACGATGACTGCAGCCATTACGCCTGCGAGCGGCGCTCCAAGCCGAAACCCGGCCCAGCCCAATGCGGCCGCAAGAAGCGTGGGAGCGCCCCATTCCGCCAAAGTCTCAACGACATGCTGCTTCTGCGCCGATCTCATGGGTCTCGGCTTAGAGCAAATTGCTTGCCAACCGGTTTAGGCCGTTGCGTTTACGCCTTTGCCTCGATTGCCGCGATCAAGGCCCCGGTGAAGGCTGGCACGTCGTCCGGCTTGCGGCTCGTAATGATATTCCCGTCGGTCACGGCCGCCTCGTCAACGACATTGGCGCCGGCATTTTTGAGGTCGGTGCGGATCGATGGCCAGCTCGTCGCCTGCTTTCCGCGCAGCAGATCGGCCTCCACCATCAGCCAGGGGCCGTGGCAAATTGCGGCGACCGGCTTCTCGGTATTGGCGAATTCGCGAATCAGGGCGATTGCGTCCTCGTGCATTCGAAGCTGGTCGGGATTGCCGACCCCGCCGGGCAGCAGAAGAGCATCGTAGTCGGCCGCGGTTGCATCCTTGATCAGCAGATCGGGCTTGATCGTCTTGCCCGGCTCGTCATGGATCGTGCCCATGATCTCCTCGAGTGAGAGCGACGCGAGCGTCACCTTGGCGCCCTTGCCGAGCAATATCTCCCGCGGCCCGAACAGTTCACTTTCCTCGAACCGGTTGGTAGCCATGATCAGGACGTGAGCATCGGCGATTGCCGGCATGCCTTTCTCCTCATTTCGACCCGTCGGGAACCGCTACGCTGTTCCACCCATTATGCTCGACCAACGATGGAGGCCCACAAAAGGATGCTGCGTCATAGCTCCGACGACGAGCCGGGTTACAGCCGTCAAAAGAAAGGGCGTTCTTGGGCCTATTTCGACCAGCATGGCAAGCGGATCACCGATCGCGACGAGATCGATCGATTGAACGCAATCGCGCTGCCCCCCGCCTACACCGATGCCTGGTTTTGCAAGGACTCCAACGGCCATCTCCAGGCGACCGGGCGCGACGCCCGCGGGCGCAAGCAGTACCGCTATCACCCCGATTATCGCCGCAAGCGAGACACATCCAAATATGAGGGCTGCCTTGAGTTCGGGAATGCGCTGCCCAGGCTCCGCGCCAGGGTCGAGCGCGATCTCAAGAAGCGTAAGCTCGAGCGCGATACAGTTCTCGCGGCAGTGGTGCGCCTGCTCGACCGGGAGCAAATGCGGGTAGGCAATGAGGAATATGCGCGGGACAATAAGAGCTTTGGAGCCACCACTCTTCGCACCCGGCATCTCAAGCGCATCGGCGGCAAGCTCAAGATGCGCTTCACCGGCAAGCACGGCATCATCCACGAAGCGACCATCACCGACCGCAACCTGAAACGGGTCGTCAAAAAGTGCCAGGACCTGCCCGGGCAGATGCTGTTCCAATATGTGAACGGTGATGGCGTGCCGCAGGCCGTCACATCCGCCGACGTTAACGCCTATATCCGCGATGCCACTGGCGGCGATTTCACCGCCAAGCATTTCCGCACCTGGGGAGCCAGCGTCATCTTTTTCGACCAGCTTCTGAAAAAGGACGAGGAAAAGCGGATGAGCCTGAAGACCGCGCTCGAGCCGGTGGCTGAAGCGCTCGGCAATACTCCAGCGATCAGCCGCAAGAGCTATGTCCATCCAAAACTGATTGATGCGATCCAGGAGGATTCCCGCGATCCGCTCCACGGCCTGACCCGCCCGCCGCCGCGACGGCGGCTGACCACCGCCGAAACCGCGTTCCTTGCCTTCCTTAAGAAGAAGCCGCGTCGCCGCCGCAAGGCTTCGGCTTGAACCTTGCCTCCCGTGCCGCCACAACCTCGTTGATGAAACAGCTCAACGTTCCTGTGACGCGCGAAATCGACAGCGTGTTCGGCTGGATTCTCGCCAATCTCGACCGGCTGCTGATCGGCGGAATGGTCGCCGCTGCGATCGTCGGGGTGATGCTCGCGATGCGGTGGATCGGACACTGGCTGCTCGCCGGCGAACCGGCCATCTGGGGCTGGAGGGGCATCATTGGACGGGTGCTGGCCAAGACCAGCATCTTCTTCATGATCGCTGCGGCAATCGACATCGTCGTCAGCTACGCCGCCATTCCGGCCAAGCTGGCGCACCTCGCCGACATCTTCTTCACAATCGCCGCCTCGTTGCAGGTGGCGATCTGGGCGCGGGAAATCATCGTCGGCGTGATCCGCAGCCGCGTCGGAGACGATCCCGGTGCCTCGACGCTGGGCAATGCGATGGCTCTCGTTCGCGTGCTCGTCAATGTTGTGGTGTTCGCCATCGCGCTGGTGGTCATTCTCGACAATCTGGGAGTCAATGTCACAGCGCTCGTCGCCGGCCTCGGCATCGGCGGCATCGCCATCGGTCTCGCCGCCCAGGGCATTTTCTCCGACCTGTTCGCCGCCCTGTCGATCGTGTTCGACAAGCCGTTCCGCCGCGGCGACATTGTTCGTTATGGCACCGGTACCGATACGACGGTTGGCACAGTCGAGCGGATCGGCCTCAAGACGACGCGGCTGCGCAGCCAGACCGGCGAGCAGGTCATCATGGCCAACACCAAGCTGCTCGAGCAGGAGGTTCGCAATCTCGCCGAAGCCAAGGTACGGCGCGTCTCGCTACCCTTCAGCCTTACCTACAAGACCTCTCCGGACACCCTTGAGCGGCTGCCGGGGATCGCGGAGGAGGCGCTGAAGGTGGTGAAGACTGCCAAGCTGGTACGCTGCGTTGCAACCGCCTTCGCGCCAAGCTCGATCGACTGCGAACTGGTCTATGACGACCGCACCATCAGCCCCGATACGCTGGCGCATCACAAGTCCGACATCATCATTGGCATTGCCCGCGCCTTCGAGCGGGAGAAAATCGAGTTCGCCTACCCGACGCAGACGACCTACACCGCCGCGCCGGACGGCACACTGGTCATGCCCTGGGCGCCACCGCCGCGCGCGAAATAAGCTTGCCGTAGCGTC
>DASTVY010000357.1:0-9722 GCA_035758865.1 Sphingomicrobium sp.
CTCGACGATCGCGACGACGAGCTTCCAAGCCAACCGCGCAAGGCCAACATCTTGCTGGTGGACGACGAAGACCTGGTCCGTTTGGCGACAGCAGAAATGCTGCGCGATATGGGCCATTCCGTGACCGAGGCCAGCAGCGGAACCGCCGCGCTGGACCAGCTGTCGGTAGGGCGCGAATTCGACTTGCTGATCACCGACTATCTCATGCCGGGGATCAGAGGCAGCGAATTGGTCCAAGAAGCGCGCGAACGTCATCCCTCGCTTCGAGCATTGCTCCTGACCGGCTATGCCAATCTGGCAAAGGGTGAAGCAGCCGGACTTCCTCGACTTGCTAAGCCGTTCCGGGAAGGGGATCTCGCCCGAGTGGTGGCTTCCCTGTTGGCCGAGGATCAAGCGGACGGCTCGCGTCGTCGTCTTCGATCGGTTTAAGCTAATCAGCTGACGGCTTGGTCGCTCAGCTTTCCAGAAACTCTTCGACGATCCGCGCATATTTCGGCCAGCCGGGGTCGGACTCCAGAAGCAGGTGGTTCGGGCTCTCAATCGCAATGAAGCGAGCGCCGGGGATCTTGGCGGCCAGCGCCCGGCCGGCGGAGAAGGGTACGACAGCGTCGCGGGTCGAGTGGCCGACCAGGGTCGGGGTGGTAACCTTGCTCAGGAACTCGGTGACGTTGATGTCGGCGAAGACTTGCTGAAGCGCGACGGCGTTCTCAGCCGAGGTGGTGACGCGCTGCATATCGTTGAAATAATCCTCTTGTTCCTTGCTTGCCTCTGGAATGTAGAGCGAAGTGAACAGGCGGCGGTAAGCGGGGTTGTCGATCGCCCAGCCCTGGCGGGTGAGCTCGAGCATCGCCTCGCGCCGCTCGATCTCCTGCGGATCGCCTCTATGCCTCCATCCGAGCGCATAGCCGCCCCACAGGTGCATCTTCCGAACTCTTTCCGGATGGCGGACGGCATAGACGATGGCGACTGCCGCGCCCTGGCTGATTCCAAGCAGATCGAAGCGGTCGAGCCCGGCGGCGTCGACCACGCTTTCGAGATCGTCGACGAAGGCGTCGAAGCTCAGGGGTGCGTGCCAGTCGGAAAGGCCGTTGCCGCGCTCGTCATAGCGCCAGACCGAGCGGAGCGTGGTCAGCGCGAGGATCCAGTGGCGCCAGATCGGGCTAGCGAGGTCGTGCTCCAGGTGGTTGAGCCAGTTGGCGGACTTGACCAAAGGTGGGCCCTCGCCGGTGACCGAGTAGGCGAGGTTGGTGCCATCGCTGGCGGTGCAAAAATGGATCTCCTGCTTAAGGATGCGCGTCTCGCTAACCTCCGGTTGAGGTCCGGCGGATTCGTCGGGCGGCAGGGGGATGGCGGGGGTGTCGCGGAGAGCGGTCGTCGCGGGAATTCCCGCGTCGGCCAGCCGGCGGATGGCTAGCGCCCGCTGCTGTTACGCTTCCTCCTCACGGTCTGCGGCGACAAGCAGGGCGCAGAGGCATTCGGACGGCTCGGGATCGTAGGGACTGCGTTCGACCCAGGCGCGGACGTGGGGGAGGAGCTGGTCGGGCGGAAGGTCGCGGGAGACGAGCTCGGCGCAGACCCGGTCGAGCCACAGACGGACATCCTCCGCGATAGCAATCCGCCAGGCGTTGAAATCGTCGCAGTTGGGAAGGTCGAGATCCTCCATGAACGGGCCGCTTGCCGCTGCGCACAGGCGCACAAGCGTGTCGGTGCGTGCGGCGGGGAGATCGGCAATTGAGTTGCGCAGCCCGGCATAGTCGATATCGATTGCCGAGGCATCGAGCGCGGCGGTCTCGCGGTCGGCGACGATCGATTCGCCGAACAGGCCGCGGAGCTTACTGAGGCTCCAGCGGAGTGCACCCTTCGGATCATCGGGGACTTCCCAGAAGAGATGGGTCAGGCGGTCGCGGCGAACGGGCTTGCCCTCGGCGGCGAGGTAGCCGAGCAGGGCGCGAGTCTTGCGGGAAGCGGGGAGCTGCAAAGCCTTCCCGTCCGCGATTACCGCCATCGGTCCAAGCAGGCGCAACTGCATCGCCATCCCCCGCTACCGTGGAAACGGCGTTAACCCTTTGGAGGGATCGATTCCAACGCTTTTTCCAACGCTTGCTCCAACCATGGCCCGCCAAATGGCCGTCAGCGGACGAATAAGGGCGTTCCGCGAAAAAGGAGCCAAGACATGTTTTCGAAGTACCAAGAAAGCGAACTGGCCTGCGCGCTCGGCGCGGTGGTGTTCGCCGGCCTGTCATTCGGGGCCGCTCTGTTTCCGCTGATCACTGCGTAAGGAGCTGGATTCCCGATGTTCCACGATTTCAAATATCCGGCGATCCTCGCCGCATCGAACCGCGCCGCGTGGCAGATTGACGAAGTCATCCGCCCCGGTGCGGAGTTCGACTTCACGCGGCCGTTCATGCCGGAGAGCCTGGCCCAGACCTCTGGTCTCGACATGCTATCGGACGCCGAGAAGCTGACTCTCAACCACATCCGCGCGCACGACTATCTCAGCATCTTCGGGCTGGTGGAGGAGTTCATCCTCCCCTTCCTGATGGACCACATCCGGCCGAGCCTCCCCGATGCTGACGACGTCAGAGTCCGGGCGATGATGCAGTTCGCCGCGGAAGAGGCGAAGCACATCCAGCTGTTCAAGCGCTTCCACGAAACCTTCACCAAGGGCTTCGGCGGGCAGTGCGAAGTGATCGGCCCGCCCGACGCGGTGGCCAAGGTCGTGCTGGCGCATGATCCGATGAGCGTCGCGCTGACGATCCTGATGATCGAGTGGATGACCCAGATCCACTATGTCGGCAGCGTTCGGGGCGACGGCGGGCTTGAGCCCTTGTTCGTCAGCCTCCTCCGCTGCCACTGGATGGAAGAGGCCCAGCACGCCAAGCTCGACACGCTGATGGTCCAGGACCTTGCCAAGGGCATGAGCCAGCAGCAGTTCAAGAAGGCCGTCGACGGCTTCCTCGAGATCGGCATGTTCCTCGACACCAACCTCAAGCAGCAGGCCAAGTTCAACCTCGACGCACTGGAGCGCTCGATGCGCCGCCGGCTGCCCGAGCAGGAACGCAACCAACTGATGGAGCAGCAGCGGCGGGCGCTTCGCTGGACCTATCTCGGCTCCGGCCTCCGCCACGAAAAGTTCCGCGCCACGATCGGCGCGATCTCACCGGCACAGCTTCTGCGCATCGACTCGATCGCTCCGAGCTTCTGCTGAACTACCCTCCAAGGAGAATGAAGAATGTTGAGTCCTATCCAAAAGTCCATCGTCAATGACATTGACCTGGACAAGCTGACCGACCTGGTCGAGGAGGCCGCGGTCAACCCCGGCCTCGGGTTCGAAGTCACCACCACGTGGACCGGCCAGTTCCGCAGCGAAAGCCGCCCCGGCCCGATCACGATGGGCAATGGCGACAAGGTCGAGCGTCACCATGTGATCCTGGCCGACGAGCCGGAAGAGATCCTTGGCAGTAACGAGGCGCCGAACCCGCAGGAGCTGCTGATGGCGGCGCTCAACGCCTGTATGACGGTCGGCTATGTCGCCGGTGCCGCGAAGCGCGGGATCCGCCTCGACCGGCTTCAGATCGAGACCAAGGGCACGCTCGACCTGCGCGGCTTCTTCGCGCTCAGCGATACGGTGCCGCCGGGCTACCCGGTCCTGGAATATGTGGTCCGCATTGCCGGCGAAGGCACGCCCGAGCAGTTCGAAGAAATCCATGCCGAAGTTCAGGCCACCTCACCCAATTTCGACAATATCGCTCGCGCGATCCGGATCGACGCGAAGCTGGAGGTCGAGAAAGAGTAGGCGGAAATTCGGTCCGCTCCACCGTCACCTCTCCCCACCCAAGTGGGGCGGCCCGCTGCCACGGGGTCGGACTCCTCACCCCGGAGTCCGGCCCCGATTTTTTTTGGATTTCCTGAGGGGTCGACATGGGAACGAAACAATCTGACGCCAGTTGTAATAGTGCGGAGGTACCGAGCCTTCGCGAAAGCCCGCCGTGTTCGCACGGCGGGTTTTCTATTTGTGCGGTCCGCCGCGTCGCCGTTTATTTTCTTTTAATCCAGGACGAGTTAACTAGTTACTAGTTGTTGCGTATCGTGGGGGCGTCGAGTGACCAGTTATCGACGAGGATTCAAGGCCAAGGTCTGGGACAAATATTGGCACTGGCAACCGCAGTGCGAAGCTTATCCGACCAGCAATTGCATCATGCAGAGAGAAAAGCCGTCCGACGACCAGCTTTGCGGCCGGTGCCGGGAGCTGAGCCATAACCGGGATTAGCAGACTGGCCGCCGATCACGCCGGCTGCAAACTCAAATCTGATTTCGCCTCCACCAACTGATCGAACATACGAACATAATGGTTCAAGGCGTTGCTCCGCCCGAACAATGATGCCCGAGCACCAGGTCCGATGGGGTGGCCATCGGTTTGACGGACAAGCGCGCCGGCCAGGCCTTCAACGTCGTGCGGATCGACAAGGACACCAAATTGGCCCTCGCCGAGAACATGGCCGGCATCGCCCGCAGTGAGGGAGGCGATGACCGGCGTTCCGCACGCCATGGCCTCCAAGAGCACGTTGGAAGAGCCCTCCCAAAGCGAGGGCAAGGCCACGACATGAGCCGCAGCCATGTAAGGAAAGGGATTGGCGGTCGGCGGTATAAAATCGATCGCGTCACGGATCGCCAGTTCGCGCGCGAGAGAAGCCAAGCGTGCCATCTCTGCCTTGTTGCTGCCACCGAGGAAAAGAAGGCGCATCGGCTGCCTTGCCCGGGCAACTACGAAGGCTCTCAGCAGCGTGTCGAAATTCTTCTGCTGGACGTGCCGCCCAACTGCCAGGACGGTGGGGATGCTGTCATCGCCGGTCCATGGATGCGGGCAGGGGACGCCGCATGCGGCTCGGACGGCTTCGACGTCGACCCCGTTGGGGATGACGAGTGCCTTGCCGGTGGCGAGGTGGCGGGCAAGCAGCGGATGCGCTCCATGCGCGCGCGAAACCAGGACCAGGCGATCGGCAAGGCCGGAGATCATCCGGAATTTGAGGTCGCGCCACAAGCGGACGGCAGCAGATGGCGAGCCGTGGGCCAAATCGTTGCTGATGCGCAGCACCTTCGCGCCGGGCAGGCCGAGCCAGGCGAAAGTGCTGAGCAGATGTCCATGATTGCCCGCCGAGAGCATGACGTCGGGCCGCCATCGGCGGGTGTGGCGGCGGTATTCGGCGAGCGCCTGCTTGAGCTCCAATCGGCGGGCTCGGCCGGAATCCGCGCCCTTGAGGAGTTTCACCAAGGTAACGTCAGCACGAAGCTGGCTTCGGAGCACGCCGTCGGGGCGACAGGTGAGAAGCCGTACTTCGTAACCGCTGGCTGCGGCTTGGTTGGCGATTGCCAGCGCGTTGCGGACGACGCCAGTGGCGCTGAGATCGCTGACGAAGATCTGGATACGCGGAGCGGCCGAACGCCGTTGGGGATGACTGGCCATGTTCATGGCACGACCAGCTAGGCAATGAAGATTGCGCCGGCTTTGCGCTTTCGTTTGATTTTGCAAATGTTCGGAGGATCGGCCGGCAGTGGCTGGGAATTCTTGCCATGCGCCTTATCAATGAGGCGGCATGAAGGTGCTGCTGATCGAAGACGACCGGACGCTGGCCGACTATGTCGCCAAGGGCCTGAGGGAAGGCGGCCACGTCGTCGATATTTGCCGCGACGGCAAGGCCGGGCTCTATTCCGCGGCGGAACAGGATCATGATGTCGTGTTGCTCGACCGCATGTTGCCCGGGGTCGATGGAATCACGATCCTGCAGACCATGCGGGCCGCGAACAATTTGACGCCGGTCCTCATCCTGACCGCGCTGGGCGAAGTTGACGACCGCGTCGAAGGACTTCGCAAGGGTGGTGACGATTATCTGTCCAAACCCTTTTCGCTGCAGGAACTGATCGCTCGGGTCGAGGCGCTGGGCCGTCGGCCGGCGGCGATCCGGCAAGTCGATCGACTCGCCGCCCCGGGCCTGGAAATGGACCTGCTTCGCCGGCGAGTCCGGGTACGCGGGCAGGAGGTTCGACTGACTGCCCGTGAATTCCAGCTTCTCGAAGTACTGCTTCGCAACTCAGGGAGGGTGGTGACCAGAAGCATGCTGCTGGAAGCGGTATGGGATTATCGGTTCGATCCGCAGACCAATATCGTCGACCAGCATGTCAGCAGGCTGAGGCAGAAGCTGGGCGACGAGGGCGCCGACTCGATCATCGAGACGGTCCGCGGAGTCGGATATCGGGTGAGGAGCTGACGGCCGTGCGCCTTGCTTCGAGCCTAGCCGTGCGGCTGACCGGCGCCCTCATCGCCATGACGTTCCTGGCGACGGCGAGCCTGCTGGCCGGCACTTATATGTTCGCCGTTCGCCAGCCGATGAACGACGTTCGGGCCAGCGTTTGGCACGAAGCGGGCCAGCTTGAGCAAATTTACGCCCGCTTGGGGGAGGACGCCTTGAAAGCGGCACTGGCGGAACGCCGGCTCGCGCCCGCGCCGAATAAGGCATTCGACGCCTTTCTCGACCGGGACGGGAAGCTGATAACGGGCAATTTGCCGAGTTGGCCCGAAACTCGACGCGGCGACTGGGTGAGGATCGAAGCGGATCTGTATCGCGACGGTGACGAGGACGACCATGACGCCCTGTCGCGCGACATCTTGCTGCCCGACGGACGGCGCCTGATAGTCGGCAGGGATGTCGAAGTGTTCGCCGACCGCCAGGAGCTGATGGGCGAAGCGGCGATGTGGAGCTCCCTGTCGGTGCTCATCTTCGGGTTGGTCGGGGGCCTGTTGATCAGCTGGTTCACGGGGCGCCGGCTCGAAGCGGTCGGAAAGACGGCCCGGGCAGTGATGAACGGCGACCTCAGCGTTCGAGTGCCGGTCAGGGGAAGCGGAGACGATTTCGACCAGCTTGGAATGAGTCTCAACGCAATGCTCGACCGCAACCAGGAACTGGTCGCGTCGCTGGGGCGAGTGTCGGATAATATTGCGCACGAATTGAGGACCCCGTTGGCGCGGTTGCGGACGGCGCTGGACGGTTCGAGGGATGGCGCGGTGACAGCTGAGGGTGTCGATGCGGCGCGCGCTGAAGCGGAGCGACTTCAGCAAATCTTCGATGCACTTCTGAGGATTGCCCGGCTCGATACGGGGCGCCACCGGATCATCGGCGACCTGGTCCAGCTGGAGGTGTTGGTCAGTGACGCCGTGGAATTTTACTCGCCAGAGGCGGAAACCCGCCAGCAGACGCTCAGTGCCACGATCGTGCCATGCACGGTCGCCGGCGACCGCAACCTCTTATTCCAGGCGGTGGCCAACCTCGTCGACAATGCGCTGAAATTCGCCCCAAACGAAGGCGAGGTAAGGGTCGACCTCGAGGTCGAGGGGCGAATGGCGAAGCTGACGGTGCGCGACAGCGGGCCTGGCGTGGCGGACGAGCATCGTTCGCGGCTTACAGAACGGTTTTTCCGGGCTCCGGGAAGCGAAAGCGTCACCGGTACCGGCCTTGGCCTGACTCTGGTCCAGGCAATCATCACTGCGCACAAGGGTCGGTTGGAATTTGTCGATGAAGCAGCGGGATTCGCAGCGATCCTCTGGCTGCCACTCGATCATTCGGACTAGGACATCAATCGATGGGAAAATCCTCGACAGTCGGGGGCCTGTCGAGGACTCCCATCCGCATTTTTCCCCCCGAACGGGGGAGCGCGACCCCCTAGCCGGCACTCCCCCAAGGGTAACGGACACGCAACGATCTAGCGGTCAGGGAAAACACCGATAAGTTATCTAAGGATAATGGGTGACGGCGCTGGTTAAGCGGCCAGGCGGTAGCCGACGGCCGGCTCGTTGAGGATGATCTTCGGCCGCGCCGGGTCCGTTTCCAGTTTCTGCCGCAGGGCACGCACCGCGACCCGCAGATACTCCGTCTGCTTTTCCTGGGCAGGCCCCCAGACGGCGCGGAGCAGATGGCCGTGGGTGAGTACCCGGCCCGGGTGCTTCGCCAGCTCCGCAAGCACGCCATATTCCTTGGGTGCCAGATGAACCGGCTCGCCGCCTTTCATCACCGTGCGGCGGAACAGGTCGATCGTCACGTCGCCGGCCTCGACCGGGGCCTGATCGGCTTCGGGGCCAAGCTCGAGCAAATTGGTGAGATAGCGCTGAAGCTTCGTGATTTCTGAGGCAATGGCGGACACCAGCAATTTGCCGTCCGAACCGCCGCGCTGGAGCGCTCGGAGGGATGTCGAGACGGTCGCGAGACGGGGTTCGAGATCCTGCCCGATCGACGAGAGAAGGACGGAACGAACCCGGTCGCTTTCGCGAATGCGGGCAAAGTCCTGGGCTTCCGTCTCGAGCCGCGCCCTTTCCAGAGCGAGCGCAACCTGATCGATGAGGCTGTCGAGCAGTTCCATCCGGTCCGACGGAACGGGCTGGGCGCCGTCGTCACGGGCAAGTCCCATAGCGGCCAGCACAGCCGAATCCGAACGGACGGGATAGAATAGCCATTCCGTTACCACGACCGACCGGGCGCCCCTGCCTGCCGGCTGCCCGGACTCGATCGCCCAGGCAGCGGCAGCAGTATCGCTGGGAGTCAGCGCTGCATGGCTGGGCCGCGCGGCGATGATTTGCGGTTCGGTCCCGCCACTCATCATGACGCTATTGCAATCGAAGAGGATTCCCAGCTCCCGGCAGGCGATCGTCGCGATCTGATCGGCGCGCGAGCAGGACAGCAGCTTTCGCGCAAGTCCTGCAATGGTCGCGTTGCGGGCGGCATTTCGTTCGGCCGTTCGGGCCTCAGCCCTCATTCGAGCCGCAAGCTGGCTGGTTACCAAGGCAACTAGAAAAAGAAGCGCCACCGTGGCGACGTCTTCCGGCCTGGAAATCCGAAGCGTGTGGAACGGGTGAGTGAAGTAATAATTGAAGGCTAGCGCCGAACCGACCGCGGCAAGCAAGCCGGGCCCCAATCCGTAGAAGCCGGCAGCGGCGAGGACCGCCGGAAGGTAGAGAAGATCGACCGCCGAATTGCCCCAGCGAGGCGCAACCAGCATTCCGACCAAGGTCGAGGCGGCGACCATTGCCAGCGTCTCGGCGTAAGGCCGGATGAGACCGATGGCGCTCGCACTGCGCGGCCGGGAAGCCACCAATAGAGTGTCGTCCATGCCGGGCAGATGCGCCTTGCCATGCCGTTCGTCGAGGCTTTCCGCGCCATTTCCGCTGGTTCCTTTATGGGCGGCAGACGAAAACCACATGGAATCTTTACGCCCCGCGCCTCCACTTCACGGCCATGAACGACATAAGCGTGACGGCCGACGCCGTGCCCCAATCCCAGCACGGGCCGAAAGAGCCGCTGCCTGCCCTGATGCTGGGCGCAATCGGCGTCGTGTTCGGTGACATCGGCACGTCGCCCCTCTACGCGATGAAGGAAAGCTTTGTCGGCCCGCATCCGCTGAACGCGGACCATGTCCATATTTTCGGCGTCCTGTCCCTGATCTTCTGGACGCTAATGCTGGTCGTGACCGTCAAATATGTCGCGGTTACCATGCGTGCCCACAACAAGGGCGAGGGCGGCTCGTTCGCTCTGCTGGCACTGATCTCGCGGACGGTCGAAGGCGGAAAATGGACCGCCGGCCTGGTCACGCTCGGAGTGCTGGCTGCCGCGCTATTTTACGGTGACGCCATCATCACGCCGGCGATTTCCGTCCTGTCCGCGGTCGAGGGCCTGGCC
>DASTVY010000172.1:0-3084 GCA_035758865.1 Sphingomicrobium sp.
GCTCGTCTTCGCAAGCTGCTGCGTGATTGTGCTGCCGCCTTGGCGCACGCCGCCGGCGCGCATGTTGGTGACCATGGCCCGACCGATGCCGCGCGGGTCGATACCCCAATGACTGTAAAAGCGGCGGTCCTCGATCGCGACGAAGGCGGCGGGCGTGACCGGATCGAGCCGGGTCACGTCCACCGGCGCTTCCTTGATCGCGCCGCGGCGGGCTATGGCCCTACCCTCCTGCGACACCAAAAGGATGGCCGGATCGTCAAGCGGCTCGAGCGCGCGCGACAAGGGCGCAGTCACGATCAGCCAGATGAGGGTGACGAAGAAAATCGCGGAGACTGCGTAGAGGACGAGTACCCAGCGCCTACGGCGGCGCTTCGGCTCCTCTTCAAGGGGCACGCCGTCCGGGCCGAAACCGGGCGTCGGTCGTGCCGGTTCGAACGGGTCCGGCAGTTCCTCCACATTGGAGCCGCCGCGGCTCCAGATCCCCTCGTTGTCGACCAAGCTCGTTCCTGGACTCGCGATGACAGGTGCCTTACATCAGTAAAACACTTGGTTCGATATATCCAGAGATTTGCTGAACGGCGCCTTATGACTAAACAGCCGCAATGCGGTCGCCGGTAATTCGCCGCGCCTGTGCTGCGGCAGGCCTCATCATGGCAGCGCTCATGGTCGTGGGTTGCCAGCGGGCTGATGAGGGCGAAACGAACGTGCTCGTCATCGGCGAGCCACCAAAGATGGCCGATCCCGCAGCGGGTCCGCTGACCGAGACGCAGGCGGTCCTCCTGCAGAACGTCGGACAAGGGTTGGTCAGATTCGATGCATCGGGCCAGATCGTCCCGGGTCTTGCCGAACGCTGGAACGTCACGGACGACGGGCTGAGCTACATCTTTCGCCTGCAGCCCATCGAGTGGCCCGACGGCCGGAAGGTTACCGCGCAGCAGGTTGCGCGGCTGCTCAAGCGGCAGATCGCATCGCGCAGCGACAATGAGCTGAAGGACACGCTCGGAGCAATCGACGAGATCGTGCCGATGACCGACCGGGTGCTGGAAATCAGCCTGAAGGCTTCCCGCCCACATTTGCTCCAGCTGCTCGCGCAGCCGGAATTCTCGATCGTGCGCGAGGGCCAGGGGACCGGCCCGTTCGTGGTCGCCAAGGACAGCAAGCCGGACGCGCTCAAGCTCCAAAGGACGGTCGAGGACCTCGATGAAGAGTCGGTGGCGCGCGAGGAAGTGATGCTGGGCGGCCAGCCGGCGCGAGCCGCGGTTACTGCATTTCTCAAGGGGAGGACGGACCTTGTGCTCGGCGGGACCTACGCCGACCTCCCCTTCGCGCGGGTCCAGCAGATGCCGAGGAACGCGTTGCGTTTCGATCCCGCAGCCGGACTTTTCGGGCTTGTTCCGGCCCGGGCGGACGGACCGGCGGCCGACCCCGAGCTGAGGCGGCTGCTCAGCCAGGCGATCGACCGGCAGGCGCTTATTGATGCGCTGAACGTGCCGGGCCTTTTGCCAAGGGCGACGCTGATCGAGCCGGGACTGGATGGATTGCAACCGCCTGCGGCGCCCCCTTGGATGGCGATCCCGATAGAGGAACGCCGAGCGCAGCTCGCCGCGGCCGTGAAACGCCAGTTAGGCGATCTGGAAAAGCCGGTGCTGCGGATTGCATTACCGAATTCGCCTGGAGCGCGCGTCCTGTTCAGCCGCCTGACGGCCGACTGGGGAGCGATCGGCATTACCCTGGAGGCTGTCGAACCCGGCGAGGCGGCTGATTTCGTTTTGATCGACAAGGTCGCTCCATCCAGCTCTCCGGCCTGGTTCGTGCGGTCGTTCCGCTGCGGCCAAGTGCCCGTCTGCGACACGGAAGCGGACGAATTGATGGACGGCGCGAGGTCGGCGACCGTGGCGGTTCAGCGCAACGGCCTGCTCGCCCAGGCAGCACAGCGGGTTGACGATCAACAGCTGTTTATCGCGCTGACGGCTCCGATCCGCTGGTCGCTCGTTTCCGACCGCGTGCAAGGTTTCGCAACCAACCGCTTCGGCCGGCATACGCTGACCTCGCTGCGTCAGCGGCTCGATCGGGAGCGCGCGGATTGACCGACAGGAGAACGCCATTGCCAGGTCTGGGCAGCGACCCCGCATCCGTTCGCCAGCGCGTCGAGGCGCTCGAGAAGATCATGGAACGGCTGTTCGTGATCCCCGGCACAAATCGCGCCGTCGGACTCGACGTGATCCTCGACCTAGTGCCGTTCGCCGGAAGCACGGCCGGCGCGGTGCTCGGCGCCTACATGGCATGGGAAGCGCGCAACCTCGGCATGTCGAAGACCGCAATGGCGAGGATGGCGGGCAATGTGGGCGTCGACTGGGCGCTCGGTCTGATTCCCTGGATCGGGGCAGTGCCCGACTTTTTCTTCCGGTCGAACTCGCGGAACCTCAGGATCATCAAGCGCCACCTCGACAAGCACCATCCGTCCGGCGCCACGGTCGAGGGTCAGGTCACCGGCCGCAACTCCTGACCTAACAGCAGTTATGCTATTACTGCGGCTTGGGCTGCGGGGCAGGCACAATGACCAAGGATCAGAGGACCGTCGCAATCGGGGCGGCGAGCGGAATCGCCGGGATGGTGCTGCTGGTGTGGCTGATTTCGACATGGATGCCCGCACCGCAGGTGCTCGACGTGCCGGGGAACAGGTTGGCCTATGCGGCGCGCTGGTCCGTCGTAGCGGTGCTGCCGCTGTTCGCGATGCTAGTCGCCGTCGGCAATGCGCGATTCCTTAGCGAGGCGATCGATCCGACGCTCGGCAAGGAAAGCCAGACGATGATCGTGGACGGCCGCGTCGCCGAAAACACGCTGCAGCAATTCGTCTGCTTCCTGGTCGGAATCCTGGCATTGTCGGTGAGCGTGCCGATCGGGTGGATCAGCGTCGTTCCTGCGGTCGCGATCACTTTCGTCATCTGCCGGATCGTCTTCTGGATCGGCTACCGCATCCACCCGCTGTACCGCGCGCCGGGCTTTTCCTCGACGGCCTACATGAACCTGTTCATGTACATCGCGGTGATCTGGCTGCGGCTTGCCTAGTCGCCGCTGATCCTG
>DASTVY010000185.1:0-4675 GCA_035758865.1 Sphingomicrobium sp.
ACCTGGTCAGATCCGGAAGGAAGCAGCCACAACGATTTCGTGCCGGGTCGTCGGCTTCCACCGCATGAGCTGCCGAGTGCAGCGGAGCAGCACGAAGAGATAGCGAATGCCGGACGGCCTGCGAGCGAAGCTCGACAGGACGGACGGCGCGGATTTACTCCGCGCCGGTAGGCATCAGCCTCCAAAGAAAAGGTGGATCCCCGCTTTCGCGGGGATGACGATTAGTCCTACATCGCTGACATGGACGACGAATCGCCGGGCCTCGGGCTCGACCTTCCCGAACAACCGCCCAAAGCCGCGGAGGATGCGCATTATCGCGTTCTAGCCCGCAAATATCGCCCGCAGACCTTTGCCGAGCTGATCGGCCAGGATGCCATGGTGCAGACGCTGGGTAACGCCATAGAGCGGGGCCGCATCGCCCATGCCTTCCTGCTGACCGGCGTGCGCGGGGTCGGCAAGACCTCGACGGCGCGGCTCGTCGCCAAGGCACTGAACTGCGTGGGCCCGGATGGGCAGGGCGGCCCGACGATCGACCCCTGCGGCGTCTGCGAGCCTTGCCGGGCAATTGCCGAAGGGCGCCACATCGACGTGATCGAGATGGACGCCGCATCCCATACCGGCGTCGATGACGTCCGCGAGATCATCGAGGCGGTGCGCTATGCCTCGGTCTCCGCGCGTTACAAGATCTACATCATCGACGAGGTCCACATGTTGTCGAAGAGCGCGTTCAATGCGCTCCTTAAGACGCTCGAGGAACCGCCCGCCCATGTGAAGTTCCTGTTCGCGACCACCGAGGTGAACAAGGTCCCGGTCACCGTCCTGTCGCGTTGTCAGCGTTTCGACCTTCGCCGGATCCCGGCCGAAAAGCTCGCCGAACATTTCGCCCACGTGGCACGGGCCGAGGGAGTCGATGTCGAGGAAGAGGCGCTCCAGGCAATCGCCCGCGCCGCCGAGGGCTCGGCTCGCGATGGGCTGTCGATGCTCGACCAGGCGATCGCTCATGGCGAAGGCAGGGTCACCGCCGCCCAGGTCCGCGACATGCTTGGCCAGGCCGACCGCGGCCGAATCCGGCGCCTGCTGGAGACGCTGCTGACCGGGGAGGTCACTGAAACCATTGCTCAGCTGGACGAGTCCCATTCGATCGGCATCGATCCCGGATCGCTGATCCGCGGCCTGATGGAATCGCTTCACTCCGTAACCCGGGCGAAGGCTGGGGCGGGGAAAGATCCGCTCCAGTCAGCCGAGGAGCGCGAGCATAGCGCCGAGCTGGCCGCCCGGCTCAGCTGGGGCAGCCTCCACCGCTTGTGGCAGCTCTTGCTCAAGGGGCTTGAGGATGTCCGCATCGCGCCCGACCCGCAGGAGGCGGCGACCATGGCGCTGCTCCGCCTGATCCATGCCGCCGATATGCCGGATCCGTCGGTCCTCGCGGCGATGCTGGCCGGTGGAACGCTTCCGGCCAATGCTCCATCGGCACCCTCGGCGGCTCCATCTCCCGAACCCAAATCCAGCCTTCCGGCCGATTTCTCGTCCCTGGTCGACGCCGTCGAGCGGCAGGGCAGACAATTGCTGGGTGTCCAGCTCCGCGACCATGTGGGGCTGGTCAGCTTCGAGCCGGGAGAGCTCGTGCTGAAGCCGTTGAAGCCGCTCGGCGCCGAATTTGCGCGCGAACTGGCTGTTGCGGCAAAGCTCGCAACCGGCCGAAGCTGGGAAGTCCGGCTGACCGATGAGGGCGGGGCCCCGTCGCTTCAGCAACAGGAAGTGATGGCCGAGGAACGAATGCGCGCGGCAGTGCTTGAAGAACCGAACATCAAGGCGATCCTGGACGAATTCCCCGACGCCACCCTGGAAACCATCGACCGGAAAGAAGCGTAACCATGCCGAGCCTCGACGACATCATGAAAATGGCTGAAGCGGCGCAGCAGCAGCTGGCCCAGGCGCAGGAAAATCTCGACAAGGTCGAAGTCGAAGGCGTTTCCGGCGGCGGCCTGGTCAAGATCAGGGCGACTGCAAAGGGCCGCATCCTCGGCGTTTCGATCGACGACAGCCTGCTCGTCCCCGAAGAGAAATCGATGCTCGAGGATTTGATTGCGGCGGCAATCAACGATGCCCGCGGCAAGGCCGACGCCGCAGCCGGGGACCAGATGCAGGCCCTGACTTCCGGAATGCAGCTTCCGCCCGGCTTCAAGCTGCCCTTCTAATTTGTCACGGGTTCGAAAGTTCGCGTCGCTTCACAGCAAATGAAGTGAAGCGCTTGTCTGTTCTGCGTTCCGCCGCCAAACTGGCAAAGGATTGGGAAGAGGAGTGCTGCCTTGCGACTTGGGGCAATGCAGGAGTGGCCGCTGCGGGTCATGCGACTGGTCGACCATGCCGAGCGAGAGCATGGCGACTCTGAAATTGTCACGGCCTGGGCCGACGGTTCCATCACCCGCACCAACTGGCGCACTGTAGCCAGCGACGCCCGCCGAATGGCAAATGCGCTTGAAGCGATCGGCATGAAGAAGGGCGATCGTATCGCCACCCTGGCGATGAACCATAGCCGCCATCTTGCGGCATGGTACGGCGTGGTCGGGATGGGCGGAATCCTCCACACCATCAATCCGCGCCTGTTCGACGACCAGCTAGAATATATCGCGAACCACGCAGAGGACCGGGTCCTGCTCTACGACAGGGCATTCACCCCGATCGTCGAGCGAATGAAGCCCCGATGGCCGACGATCGAACATTATATTTGCTTCGATCCGGCGGAGGGCGAACAGGGATTTCCGCAGTGGATTGAAGGTCATGGCGACAATTATGCGTGGGTCGACGGCGACGAGCGCGATCCGATCGGCCTCTGCTATACGTCAGGCACCACAGGCAACCCCAAGGGCGTGATCTACGAGCATCGCTCGACGATGTTGCATACGCTGACGGAAGCCATTCCCGACTTATTCAACCTGACGAAGCGGGCAGTCGTGCTGCCGATCGTGCCGATGTTCCACGCCAACGCCTGGGGCCTGCCCTGGGCGGCGCCCATGGTCGGCTGCAAAATGGTCCTGTCGGCCGACTATCGCCCGGACAAGATGTGCGCCCTGTTCCGCGAAGAGCAGGTGACCCACTCGGCTGGTGTTCCGACGGTCTGGCTAACGATGATCGAACATATTCTTCGGACTGGGGAGGAACTGGGACCGCTCCAGCAAGTCACCATCGGCGGCTCGGCTGCGCCTCGGGCGATGATCAAATGGCTCCTTGAGCGCGGAATCGAGGTCGGTCATGCCTGGGGAATGACGGAAACGTCGCCGATCGGCACCTGCGGCTCGCGCCCGCTCGGCTGGGAGACGTACGGCCTGGAGGAGAAGGTCGACTACATCGCCCGCCAGGGACGCCCGCCGTTCGGCGTAGAGCTGCGCACCATCGACGACGACGGCAATGTCCTGCCGCGCGACGGCGTCACCTCGGGCCGGCTGCAGTGTCGGGGCCCGTGGATCATCAAGCGCTACTTCAAGGCAGACGAAGACGCGACCGAAGACGGCGAGTGGTTCGACACGGGCGACGTCGGAACGCTGCATCCTGACGGTACCTTGCAGATTACCGATCGGTCGAAGGACGTCATCAAGTCCGGCGGTGAGTGGATCAGCTCGATCGAGCTGGAAAATGCCGCGATCGGCTGTCCCGGCATCAAGGAAGCCGCGGCAATCGGAATCGCCCACCCCAAATGGGATGAACGGCCCCTGCTGGTCTGTGTCAGGGTCGAAGGCAGCGATGTGTGCGCGGTGAAGGTCCGCGAGCATCTGACCGCGCGTGTCGCCAAATGGTGGCTGCCCGACGCGATCGAGTTTGTCGATGAACTGCCCCACACCGCAACCGGCAAGCTCAGCAAGCGGACCCTTCGCGACCAGTTCCGCGACTACCGCTTTGCCGACGCCGAAGAGATGGTCGGCCGGGACTAACGTTCACGTCATTGCGAGGAGTGGAGCGACGCGGCAATCCAGCCTGGATTGCTTCGCTGTGCTCGCAATGACGGGCTAGCAAACCCCGCTCCCTTCCCCTATCTGCCCGTTCGAATTCCCCCATTCGAAGGACATTGCGACCCCATGGCCGCCCAGTACGCATTCGTGATGAAGGACATGACCAAGTCCTTCCCCGGCGCGCAAAAGCCGGTGCTCAACCACATCAACCTGCAATTCTATCACGGCGCCAAGATCGGCATCGTCGGGCCCAACGGGGCCGGCAAGTCGACCTTGATGAAGATCATGGCCGGCATCGACAAGGAGTTCTCCGGAGAGGCCTGGCCGGGCGAGAATGTCACCGTCGGCTATCTTGCGCAGGAGCCGCAGCTCGATCCCAGCAAGAATGTCCTCGAAAACGTCAAGGACGGCGCGCGTGAGGTCGCCGACATGGTCGATCGCTTCAACGCCATTTCAGCGGAGATGGGCGACCCCAAGGACGACACCGATTTCGACGCTCTGATGGCCGAGATGGGCGAGCTTCAGGAGAAGATCGACGCCGCCGATGGCTGGACCCTCGACAACCAGCTCGAGGTCGCGATGGAGGCGCTGCGCTGCCCGCCGTCCGACTGGTCGGTGGAAAATCTATCCGGCGGTGAGAAGCGCCGCATCGCGCTGACCCGCCTCCTCATCCAGAAGCCGTCGATCCTGCTGCTCGACGAGCCGACCAACCACCTCGACGCGGAAAG
>DASTVY010000206.1:0-5310 GCA_035758865.1 Sphingomicrobium sp.
ATGCCATAAAGGGCAATAAAGCTGCCCATGCGCGGCCCCTGGCTTGATCCCAGCAGCGTCTCGTAGAGCGACTGGAACCAATGGCGCAGCGATTCAAATGGATGGCGCTTGCCGACTTCGAACACGATGTTCTGGATCGCATCTCCGGGCGTGTCGGATGCAAGTTTGGCGAGTTCGGCATCAAGATCCTTCAGGGCCTCGATTTCATGACCCCGCGGTGCGCGACGGTTTAACGTCGGCGCGACGAAGTCCCGCGCATAGTTGACCGCTAGCCGGATTAGCTTGTCGAGCTCCGGATGGGTTTGGGGTGAAGTCCCGGGGGCGTATTGCTGGACGAACTTCCAAGCCGTCTCCGTGTCGCTCACGCCCGGCAATGAGGCGAGGTTCAACAGCAGCCCGTAAGTCAGCGGCAGCGTTTCGGTCGGCACCTTTCCGCCGTGGATATGATGGACTGGATTACCCAGACGCTGCTCGACGGGCTGGCCGGGATAATTGCCCCGGAACTGGTAATATTCGTCGACTGCCCGAGGGATCACGCCGAGGTGGAGGTTCTTTGCCTTCTTCGGTTCGCGATAGATGAAGAAGGCCAGGCTCTCTTCATTGCCGTAGGTCAGCCATTCGTCGAGGCTGAGGCCATTGCCCTTCGACTTGGAGATCTTCTCGCCATTTTCGTCGAGGAACATCTCATAATTGAAGCCTTCAGGCGGGCGGCCCCCAAGCACCCGGGTGATCTTGCTCGACTGGATCACGCTGTCGATCAAATCCTTGCCGGCCATTTCATAATCGACGCCGAGCGCGACCCAACGGAGGGCCCAGTCCACCTTCCATTGCAGCTTTGACTTGCCTCCCAGCGCAGACTGTTCGACCTCAGTGCCGTCCTCGTCGGTGAAGGCGATGGTCCCGGCTTCGGCGTCAACGACCCGAACCGGAACCTGCAATACCTTGCCGCTGGTCGGTGATAGCGGAAGCACCGGCGAATAGGTCTGGCGGCGCTCTTCCCTCAACGTCGGAAGCATCACGCCCATCACCTCATCCCACTTGCGTAGAACCTGGCGGATCGTCTCATCGAAGCGTCCGCTGGCATAATATTCGGTCGAGGAAACGAACTCATAATCGAAGCCGAAGCGGTCGAGGAACCGGCGAAGCATCGCATTATTATGGTGAGCGAAGCTCTCATATTCGCCGAAGGGATCCGGGATGCTGGTCAGCGGGTGGCCTAGATATTCAGTCAGCATTTCCTGCTGCGGCACATTGTCCGGCACCTTCCTGAGGCCGTCCATATCGTCGCTGAAAGCGATCAGCCGCGTCGGTGCGCCGCCGGTGAGCTCCTCATAAGCATGGCGCACCATGGTCGTGCGCAGCACTTCGTTGAACGTGCCGATGTGCGGCAGGCCCGAAGGACCATAGCCAGTTTCGAACAGCACCGGTTCGCCATCGGGCTTTCCGTCGGGCCAGCGCTTCAGCAGCTTGCGCGCTTCCTCATACGGCCAGGCCTTGCTGGTCATGGCTGCATTTCGGGTCGCGTCGTCGCTCAACTGTTGCCCTTTCGTTCCGCGATGGCCATTGGTCAGTTTGCCGTGGCCGCTCCTTTGCCTCTTCCCGCCCTCCATGCAACCCATGCCGGCATCTGGATCGCCGCGGGCGGAGAGGTGCGCGAAGCTTCACGGGGCGAAGCTATCGCCCGTCTGGCTGATACACCGCACATCATATTGAACGCGCCGCTGGTCGGCCAACGCCTCGGCTATGCCGATGTGTCCGGGCTCGACCTGTTGGAGTTGTTCGCCTTCATCCATCCCGCCCGTTTCGCCGTTCCAACGGTTGCCGGGCTGGCGCGTGCAGTTGGACTGGAGCCCCCTGCCGGTGATGCGGAAGCGGCGGCAGCCTTGGTCGCCATTGCCGACTCGCTTTTGGCAACGCTTGCCGATTCCGACTGGCCGGAGCGGGAAGGCGCCTGGACCGCCAATGCGACCTTGTACCGGCTGGGCTGGGGCTGGGCGCCTTTCGTGGGCCAGCGCCTGGCCAAGCCCGAACGCGGCGAGCGGATGCTTTTCTCGCGGCTCCAGCAATGGGAGGAGCAGGCCGAACGGCCGCAGGCCCGGACCATCTCGATCCCTGCCGCCGACGCCATGTCCAAGCTTGCCGAGCTGACGGGCAAGGGATCGGAGCCGCGTGACGGTCAGCGTGCGATGGCCGGCGAGGCGGCCGCGATCTTCGCTCCGCGCCGCGCGACCGGTGACCCGAACATGCTGCTGGCCGAAGCCGGAACCGGGATCGGCAAGACCCTGGCCTATCTTGCGCCTGCCTCCCTTTGGGCGGAACGAGCAGAAGGGACGGTGTGGGTCTCGACCTTCACCAAGGCTTTGCAGCGGCAGCTCGATGCCGAGGGGAAGCGGCTATTCCCCGATGCGGAAGAGCGGAAGCGGCGAATCGTCATTCGGAAGGGCCGCGAAAACTACCTCTGCCTCCTCAATCTTGAAGACGCCATGCAGGGCGCATTTGCCGGCAGGGCCGCGGTTCTGGCGCAATTGGTCGGGCGATGGGCCGCCTATACCAAAGACGGAGACATGGTCGGCGGCGACCTGCCCGGATGGCTGCCAAGCCTGTTCCGCCGCGCCGGAGCGTCAGCCTTGACCGACCAGCGCGGCGAATGCGTCTATGCCGGCTGCCCGCACTCTCGGAAATGCTTCATCGAGCGCGCCGAGCGGGCGGGCCGCGAGGCGGATCTGGTGATCGCCAATCACGCGCTGGTGATGGTCAATGCCGCGCGCGGGCGGCCTGATGCGCCAAGCCGCATCATCTTCGACGAAGGCCACCACCTCTTCGATGCTGCCGACTCCACCTTTTCCGCTGCGCTGACGGGTCGCGAAGCGATCGAGATGCGACGCTGGATTGTCGGACCGGAAGCCAGGTCCCGCGGGCGGCGACGAGGGCTGGCGGCACGGCTGCTCGATGTCGCCAGTTATGACGAACAGGGTAGCCAGGCGCTCGACGCTGCGATCGAGGCTGCCCGGTCGTTTCCTTCAGACGGCTGGCTTGCCCGTCTTGCCGAAGGAGATCCGTTCGGGCCGGTGGAGGCGCTGCTCCACGAAGTGCGCGGTACAGTCTACGCGCGGGCCAAGGCCCAGGAAGCAGGTTATGGCCTGGAGACCGAACTGGCCGAGCCCGACGGCAATCTCGTAACCGCCGCAGTGTCCGCAATGGAGGCATTGGAAGCGCTGGCCAGGCCGTTGGCTGCCCTGGCCCGTCGGCTGGAAGCAATCCTGGAAGATGCGCCGGATTGGCTTGACAGCCAGGCGCGCGCGCGGGTCGAGGGAGCAATCAATGGCTTGGCCTGGCGCCGCGAAACATTGGCTTCCTGGATTGCTTTGCTTGGACGGGTCGGCGGAACCGGCGACATGGATTTCGTCGACTGGCTGGCGATCGACCGGGTCGAAGGCCGCGAATATGACGTCGGCCTGCATCGTCACTGGCTCGACCCGACTCGGCCGCTCGCCAAAGCCGTGCTCGAGCCGGCCCATGGCGTGCTGGTCACATCGGCAACCTTGCGCGGTGCCGAGGGCTGGCCAAGTGCAGAGGCACGAACCGGCGCCGCCCATCTTCCGTCGCCCACTTCGCATTTCGAAGCGGCGAGCCCGTTCGATTATGCCGAGCAAGCCGAAGTGCTGATCGTGACTGATGTCGGCCGAAACGACATTTCCGCATTGGCAGGTGCTTATGCCCGGCTCATCGAAGCCGCGGAGGGTGGAACGCTCGGCCTGTTCACCGCCATCCAGCGGCTTCGCGGCGTCCATGCGCGCATCGCCGATCGCCTGGCACGAGCCGGACTGCCGTTGCTCGCCCAGCACGTCGATCCGATCGACACCGGCACTTTGGTCGACATCTTCCGCGACGATCCCCATGCCTCGCTGCTTGGGACAGACGCATTGCGCGATGGAGTCGACGTGCCAGGCGAATCGCTCCGGCTGGTCGTGATGGAGCGTGTACCCTGGCCGCGACCGACGGTACTTCATGCCGCGCGAAGGCTAGCCAACGGCGGCAGCGGCTATGACGACCGCGTGGTTCGCGCACGCCTTGGCCAGGCATTCGGGCGACTAATCCGGCGCCAGGGCGACAAGGGGCTGTTTGTCATCTTGTCCAGCGCCCTCCCGTCGCGACTGCTGACCGCCTTCCCGCCGGAAGTATCGGTTTCACGGGTGCCGCTCGACGTCGCGTTGGAACGGGTCCGGGCGAAACTTTTTGCCGATGCGAACGCTACCCAACCGATCATGGCCGGGAGCGATCAATGAAAATCCTCACTCTTTTTCGCCACGCCAAGACAGAGCGCGATTCGGATAGCGGCCGGGATTTCGACCGACGCCTCATGGCCAGAGGCCGGGAAGATTCGAAGCGGATTGGCCAGGAGATTCGCCAACTTGGCCTGAAGCTCGACCTGGTCCTTTCGAGCCCCGCCGCCCGGGCTGCGGAAACGGCCGAATTGGCCGGACTTGAGGTACGATTTGACGAACGAATCTACGATGCTTCGTCAGGGCAGCTGCTCGATATCGTCCGGTCGATGGATGAGGAGATCGATCGGCTTGCAATGGTCGGACATAATCCTGGCTTCGAAAGACTGGCTAGCCGGCTGATCGGTCAAGATATCGAAATGCCGACGGGCTCGCTGGCTGAAATAGCTGTTCCGGTAGAGCGCTGGAACGAAGCAGGCGAGGCCACTGGCCGCCTGACCCGCTTCATCAAGCCCAAGGAATTGCGCTAGTCGCGCAGAGCAGCGGCTAACTGGTCGCGGACCGACCGCAGCCGATCAAGGTCAGGCGCCCCGCCGCCGGACGGAGCCGGGGACTGTTGAAAAACGGGAACCTGCGGAGGCAAATCCTGCGTCGCCCCCTTGTCCTTGAGCAGCTTTTGAACGCCCTTAACCGTGTAGCCCTCTTCGCCCAGGAGTCGGTGAATGCGCCTCGCGAGCGCGACATCGGCCGGACGATAATAGCGGCGGTTTCCCGCGCGCTGCAGCGGCTTCAACTGGGGAAATTTGGTCTCCCAGTAACGAAGTATATGCTGGGCAACACCCAATTCGGCGGAAAGCTCGCCGATTGTGCGGAAGGCGTCCGGGGCCTTTTCGCCGGTCGCCACGGCTGCCTTACTTGGCGATCCGGTCGCGCATGATCTGGCTTGCGCGGAAGGTCATCACCCGGCGCGGCGCAATCGGCACTTCAATGCCGGTCTTTGGATTGCGGCCGATCCGCTGTCCCTTGTCGCGCAGGATGAAGGTACCAAAACCGGAAACCTTCACATTTTGGCCGACGCTGAGGGCGT
>DASTVY010000313.1:0-17780 GCA_035758865.1 Sphingomicrobium sp.
CCGCCCGTGTCGACGGCCCTTCGGCCAACGGCCAGATTGCCGCGGAAATAGGTCGCGCCTGTCCTGGATCGATGAAAGGCGTGGGCTCCCCTACGATGACAAAATCATCGTCGCCGATGGGCAAGACGTCTTGGCCAACGAAATTCCCGTCGAAACAGACGAAATCCCGCTGCTGTTCGGACAGCAAGGGGCTGTCGCAATTAATATCCTGGGTGTTCTGGAAATTTCCCGACGGCGCGATCTGGGCGAGGGTCCGATCGTTCAGATACATCAGTTCGACGTAAGGGGTGAATGCGTCACTGATCTCGACGTCCGCGAACCCGCCGCCGGTCCAGCGGCGGCCCGACCGCTGGTAGAAATTCCACGGCGAGAAGTTGAACGGGGTGGCGCCGAACCGAAAGGTCCTGCCTTCGCCCAGAGTCAAAGGGCCGAAGTTAGTGAAGAAATTGCCCGGGTACGAGACGGGCGAGCCGGTGCAGACCAGCGTTTCATAATCGTCCCGGAGGTCGACCGCGCAGGCACTGTAATCGCGTTTGTCCTGCCTTAGCTCCGACGTTTTGAAATAGCCGCCGTAGATCGTCAAATGCGCCCGCTCATCGAAGAAGCTGTTGCCATACGCGACGTTTACACTTTGCCGGCCGGCGTCGACCGTATTTCCCTTGGGTCTAATGAAGCCCCGTTGATCGAGCGCTTCGCCAATGCCGGAGTCATCGCGGTTATTATGCTGGTAGACGCTTGCCTGCCCATCGACCCGCAAGCCATCGAGTTGGGTGTCGAGGATGAAGTTGACTACCCCGGAAACGGCATCCGATCCATAGACCGACGTTGCGCCCCCGGTGAGGACTTCGACGCGTTGAATGAGCGTCGGCGGGATCAGGTTTGTGTCGGGATTTGGGTAAAACGGGTCACCCGGCGCCAGTCGGCGTCCGTTGATCAGGACTAGTGTGCGGGAGGCGCCGAGATTGCGCAGATCGACGTCCGCGGTTCCCGTTGCGTTGTTTGACATGAAGAGCCCCTGCGACGGCGCAATTTGCGGCAGCCGGTTCAGCAGCTCTTCGACCGTTTGGACGCCTTGAAAGACAATCTCCTCTTTGTCGACGACCGTCACCGGGCTGACCGCCGTCAGGTTCCGGCGCGGAATGCGTGAACCGGTGACGACGATCGTGTCGGTCACTTCACGTGCAGGATTGATTGACTCTGGCGGGGTGCTCGATGCCGGCTGAAGTTCTTCGGCGGGAGTAGCGGAGGCCTCTGCATCGGGCTGCGCTGGGTCCTGGGCCAACGCATTCGACCCCTGTGCGGCGATGACTGCTCCAAGCGCGAGCAGGCTCACGGGTTCCCGGTAAAACCTTCTCCCCATTGGCACCCCCTCCCGGGCGTGCCCAGGCCAACGACCTGCCACCCCCGTTAACTATGGGTTACCACATCCCAAGATTTGTAGGAAATCAGGGAAAACCTCAGCCCTAGCGGCGGGTCAGGCCGTCCTCAAAAAATAGATTAAGTTCAGGCGGTTACATGCCGCATTCATAATAACACTATGCGCCGATCAGCTCCCGCCCGATCAGCATCCGCCGAATCTCATTGGTGCCTGCCCCGATGTCGAGCAGCTTGGCATCGCGCATGTATCGTTCGACCGGCCAATCCTTGGTGTAGCCGGCACCGCCCAGGGCCTGCACCGCCTCGCCGGCGACCTTGAACGCGCTTTCCGACGCCAGCAGGATCGCGCCGGCGGCGTCGAACCGTGTGGTCCGCCCGGCGTCGCAATTCTTGGCGACCTGGTAGACGTAGGCACGGGCAGAATTCAGCGCGACATACATGTCGGCGACCTTGGCCTGCATCAGCTGGAAGGCGCCGATCGGACGCCCAAACTGCTTGCGCTCGCGGACGTAGGGGATGACCGTGTCGAGGCAGGCCTGCATGATTCCGAGCTGGATCCCGGCGAGCACGGTCCGCTCATAGTCGAGCCCGCTCATCAGCACGCCAACCCCGCCATTTTCCGGACCCATGATATTTTCGGCGGGGACGAAGCAGTCCTCGAAGACCAGTTCGGCGGTGGGTGACCCACGCATCCCGACCTTGTCGACCTTCTGGCCGATCGTGAAGCCTTCCATTCCCTTTTCAATGAGGAAGGTGGTGATGCCGCGGCTGCCGTCCTCGGGCGAAGTCTTGGCATAGACCACCAGCGTGTCGGCGTGAGTGCCGTTGGTGATCCAGAATTTGGTGCCGTTCAGGCGATAGCCGTTGCCCGACTTTTCGGCCTTCAGCTTCATTCCGACGACGTCGCTGCCTGCTCCCGCCTCGCTCATCGCCAGCGCGCCGACATGCTCGCCGCTGATCAACTTCGGAAGGTACTTCCTCTTCTGGTCCTCATTGGCCCAACGCCGGATCTGGTTGATGCAGAGATTGCTGTGGGCGCCGTAGCTCAGGCCGACTGAAGCCGAGGCCCTCGCCACTTCCTCCTGCGCGACGACATGCTCGAGGTAGCCCAAGCCGAGGCCGCCCCATTCCTCCTCGACCGTGATGCCGTGAAGGCCAAGCTCTCCCATCTGGGGCCAGAGCTGGACCGGGAACTCGTCCTTCTCGTCAATCTCGGCGGCGATCGGTGCGATCTGCTCACGAGCGAAGCGCTCGGTAGTTTCGCGGATCGTGTCCGCCATCTCACCAAGGCCGAAATCCAGGCCGGGCATGTCGCTCATCATCGTCTCCTGTCAGGCGGGGCGCCTAGCAGAGACCAAGACATTTTGGAAAGCGACGTGCGGCTAGGCGCTGCCGCGTTCGGTCGGCGGCGGAACTTGAGGCGTTGAGGCGGGCGCCGGCGCCGGCGTAGCCGGTTGCTCGGGCGGGAATGTGAGCGGCTTGGTCGAGCCGCGGTGGCAGGTGAAGCAGGTCACCTTTACATCCTTGAATTCCTTGATGCCGAAATCCTCGCTGTTGATGCGATGGACCATCACCAGCATCTTCCGAGCGATCAGCTTTTCTTTCTTGGCGTCGGAAGCAAAGTCGAATGTCGACAGCGGTTTGCCTTCCTCGCCGACGTGGCAGTGGACGCATCTTACGCCGAGGGACTGGGCGAACAGCTTCATGTTGGAGATGAGCTGGTCACGCGAAATGTCCTTGGGGAAAACCTGAAGATTCTTGAGCGGCGGAGGTGCTGGCGGCGCCGATCTCGGCGTCTGCGCAGTCGCAACCACCGCGAAGAAGGCCGCGCAACCAGCGGCGAGGAGCAGCTTTTCCCTGATCATGACGAGGGAGCCTATCATGACTCATCCCTAGGGCAATCCGGCGATTGAACCGGGGCAGCCTCAAGCTTATCTGCGCTGCAACAATCCCTGACCTTAGAGAGAGTCGCCATGTCCGATCCGATCGTCATCCTTTCCGCCGCCCGCACGCCGATGGGTTCGATGCAGGGCGCCCTGTCGGATGTTTCCGCCACCGATCTCGGCGCGACCGTGGTCAAGGCAGTGGTCGAGCGGGCCGGGATCAAGGGTGACGAAATCGACCGGATCTACATGGGCTGCGTGCTTCCGGCCGGGCTTGGCCAGGCTCCGGCGCGGCAGGCCGCGCTCAAGGCCGGACTTCCCAAGTCGGTCCAGGCGACCACCGTGAACAAGGTCTGCGGATCCGGCATGCAGACGGTCATCATGGCAGAGGAAGCGCTGAAGGCCGGCAATGCCGACCTGATCGTCGCCGGCGGCATGGAGTCGATGACCAACGCCCCTTACCTGCTCAAGAAGCACCGGTCGGGCGCCCGCATTGGCCACGACACCGCTTACGACCATATGTTCCTCGACGGCCTGGAAGATGCCTATGAGCCGGGCCGCGCGATGGGCACCTTCGCCCAGGAAACCGCGAACCAATATCAGCTGACTCGCGAGGAGATGGACAATTTCTCGATCGAGAGCCTGTCTCGCGCCAAATCGGCGATCGATAGTGGCGCCTTCGCCGGCGAGATCGTGCCGGTCACCATCCAAGGCCGAGGCGGCGAAACGGTCGTCGACACCGACGAAGCGCCCGGACGCGGCCGCCCCGATAAAATTCCTGGCCTGAAGCCGGCATTCGCCAAGGACGGCACGATCACCGCCGCGACCAGTTCTTCGATTTCAGACGGTGCCGCCGCACTGGTTCTGACCCGCCAATCCGACGCCGAAGCCAAGGGATTGAAGCCGGTTGCCAGGATTGTCGCGTCTGCTGCCCATGCGCGCGAGCCGTCCGAGTTCACCATTGCCCCCGCGGGCGCCATCGAGAAGGTGCTGAAGAAGGCCGGATGGAGCGTCGACGACGTCGACCTGTGGGAAGTCAATGAGGCTTTCGCCTGCGTCGCTATGTTCGCCATGCGCGACCTCGGCATTCCGCACGAAAAGATCAACGTCCATGGCGGCGCGACGGCGCTTGGGCATCCGATCGGTGCCAGCGGCGCACGGCTAATCGTGACGCTGATCGGTGCATTGAAGGCCAAGGGCAAGACGCGCGGCGTCGCATCGCTGTGCATCGGCGGCGGCGAGGCTACCGCCGTGGCGGTGGAGCTCGTTTGAACGAACTGACCAGGGCAGAAATCGACCGACGTCTGCCGGTGTGGGAGGCAATGGCTGACCTATTCCTGGACACGGCCTATCTCGACATTGCCGGACCCAAGCAGGTCGCCGAACGCGTCAGACCCGCCGGCTTTAGTCCTGCAGAACTTCGCTCCATCTTCCGCGATGAAGTTGGGCCTGCCTTCTCATTCAACGGGCTCGAGGTCGCGGGTGAATGGGCCGGTTGGGATCGCGATTTTGTCCGCGATCGAGTCACGTCGATGCTCTCCTCGCGGTGGAAGCGGCTTACCGGTCAGCTGCAATATCTGCTCGTTGGCCGCCTAGTCTATTGCGATTGGCTGAAGGTCGAGGCCGAATTGGAGCGATCATGCTGACATTCGCCTCGCTCCTCCTGGTTGTGACCATGTGCGTCCATTCGCTGATGGGGCAGCAGCGGCTGGTAAAGCCACTGCTCGATGAGGGCGCAGGGGTGATGAAGCACCCGCTGGCGCGGTTCATCGTCCCCTTCGCCTGGCATCTGACCAGCGGCATCGGCTTGGTCGTCGCGGCAATCCTGTTCGCCTGGGCCTGGGCACCCGACCAGGCGCGTGCCATCGGGCTGGCCGCCACCGGCACCGTCTTCACCGCCAGCGGCTTGATCGACGCTGTCGGAAGCAGGGGCCGGCACATCGGCTGGCTTCCTTTGACGTTGATTGGAATCGGCGCCCTCGCGGCCTTGTATATAGGCTAGTTGGCACCGCTGATGCTCCAACGAGACCCTGTGCTATGGTGCGGCCATGGACCAGAATGCGGCGGCGCCCGATATTATAGAATTGGATGCGGAACAGCCTGCGGCTTCCAATGGCCCTAGCAGGCGGGAAAAATTCGGCCCGCTATTATCGAAAATCGCTCTTGAGCTTTTCGTCGTTTTCGTGGGCGTATCAGCGGCATTCGCGGTCGACGATTACCGCGAACGAAGACAGGAGCAGGACCGCCGCGAGGCCATCTATGCAGCCTTGGACTTCGAACTGAGGCAAATGGCCGAAACCTTCGGGCCCTTTTACCAACGCCAGATGACCGAGCAGTTGAACGCCTGGGACAAGGCGGTGGCTAGAGGCGAGCGGCCGCTTCCGCCAACGTTCAAGCTACCGGGGGCCTCTGGTCCGCCGACGGGGGTGTGGGATGCCGCCGCAGCCACCGGGAGCATCGAGCTTGTTGATCCGGAGTATTTCTACGAGCTTGGACGCTTCTACAATCGGGCGAGAACGGCCGGGGAGCTTTATCGGGGCTATGCGGAATCAGCCCGTGTGCATGTTTGGCCTTTCCTGAGCGACGGCCCCGATGCCTTCTGGCAGCCGGACCGCAAGCTGAAGCCCGAAATCAGAGTGCATCTTCAGCGATTGCGCGACTTTCGCGATCGGCAGCGATCCTTGATGGAAGAAGCACGGGTTCTTCGCGCCAAGCTCAAGGATTCTGGCGCAACGTATTAGTCCGTGGGCGCCAATTGGCGGCACTCCCTGCATCGCTCGACTAACCGGCAGTGCGCCGCGCGGTGAAACCTGCTACGAGCGCTGCTTCCTCAAAACAGGGAGAGAGACATGCGGATCGTGATGACCTCACTGGCCGTGCTTGCGCTGGTTGCGTGCCAGAAACCGGCCGAGCCAGCCAATGACATGAACGCGGTGGATGCGAACATGACGATGGACGCGAACGCCATGGCGGACGCCAACATGGCTACGCCGGCTGCCTTCCAGATCAACGAAACAACTTGGGAATTCACGCGCGAAGGCCAAGCACAAACCGAATCGATCGACGCAAGCGGCAACTATGTAGCTTGGTCGGGCGACAAGCACGTCGATCACGGCACCGCTGTCGTGAAGGGCGACAAGGTCTGCTTCACCAGCGCGATGGATCAGGAAGGCGAGCTTTGCTGGACGACTGCGCCGACCGAAGTCGGCCAATCGATGGAAGCGACCAGCGACAAGGGCGAGAAGCTGACCGTCAAGCGCGTTGCCTACATGGCCGTTCCCGACAATGTGAAGCCATAAGCGACCATCAGCCCTATCGAAATGAGGCGATGACCGGGCAGGGCCCTGCCCGGTCTTCGCCGCACTAGCGTTTGCTTACATATGCCCAGCATTCCACCTCGAGCAGCGCGCCAAGCGCCAGGCCGTCCGCGCCGAACGCGCTTCTCGCAGGGAATTTTCCGTCCGGGAAATAGGTCACATAGACATTATTGAAAGCCGGCCAGTCGGCCATGTTGTCGAGCATCACCGTGCATTTGACGACATCGCCAAAGCCCAAATTCGACCGCTTCAGGACTGCGCCGATATTGTCCATCGTCTGGCGAGCCTGCGCCTCGATCCCGGCCGGAAGCTTACCGTCCGGCTTGTTTCCGATCTGGCCCGACAGGTAGAGCATGTCGCCGACCCTGACCGCTTCCGAAAATGGCAGCCGCTGGCCGTTGATGCTGGGCTCTCCGATATATTGGACGGGGGGTGACTGGGTTGCCATGGCCGGTGAAGTAAGGACCAGCAAAACGGTCAATGCAATCCTGGACTTCATGCGCGCCTCCCCTGCTCAGTCGTCGAAAGTTTCTCCGTCGCTGACGCCCCAGATATCGCCCTGGGCGATCCAGCCTTTGCGGGTTCCGATCTGGATCCTGCACCAGCTTCCGTCGCATTTCTCAAGCCGGCCGACGACGCCATGCTCAGCACGATAGCGGACTGGCGCATTCGCCTCCGGCTTGGTGTGGATGTTCCGCGGCTCGCCAGGCTTGACGATCCCGGTGCGGCGGTCCGACAGCAGCGTCACGAGCATCCAGCCCTGCTCGCCGTCCGGATCCTCGATCTTGCGCCAATTGGGGTACACCTGGACCACCCGGATCGGCAGGTCGCGACGCTTGTAGAGCCAGACGCCGGGATAGTTGCGGCCCGGGCCGGTGCGCATCATCGCTTCACCGCTGGCGATCGACGCCCAGTAGGGAGGTCTCTTGTCCTGAGCGCTCGCCGTGGCGGCGAGAGTCAGCAGCAACGCAACGCCAACCCCCCGCTTGAGCATCAGGCCCCCGTCAGGATGCGGTCGACGAGCTGCTTCACGGTCGGAACGAAGCCGTTTGAATAGAAGGGATCGTTCTTGAAGCGGAACGCAGCATGACCGGCGAACATCAGATTTTGTTCGACATTACCGCCATGCGCGATCTCCTGCAGCGTCTTCTGGATGCAGAAGCTGCGCGGATCGGCGAGCCGACCGGTCGAATTCTTCTCATTGTCGGCCCAGCTGGAGAAGCTGCATTGCGACAGGCAGCCCATGCAAGCCGCCTGGTCGGCGCGGATCAGCTTTTCCTCATCCGGCGTGACAAACACCAGCGTGTCGTCGGGAGTCTTCATTGCATTGGTAAAGCCGGCACCGAACCATTCGCGGGCGTGCTGCAGATCGCCCTTGGTGACCCAGAAATTCTTCTTGCTGCCGATGCCGACGTCGAGCTCGAAATGGTGATCCCCAATCGGTTCTTTCGTGAAGGCGATCTGCCGCTCGCTGCGCGCTTCCAGGTGACGCAGGAACGGGTTGCGCACGGCCGACGAATAAAAGCCGGTCGGAGAGAAGCGGTGGAGCAGTACGTCGCCTTCTTCCAAGGTCATCAGCCGGGCCTTCCATGCCGGCGGGATCGGGCTTTCCTGGGTCAGCAGCGGGCGGGTGCCGAACTGGAACATGATCTGGCCGAGCTCGGGATTGTCGATCCAGTCGTTCCATTCGTCGAGCCGCCAAACGCCGCCGGCCATGACAATCGGGACGCTGTCGGCAATCCCGCCGTCGCGCATCGTCTCGCGCAATGCCTTGACGCGTGGATATGGGTCCTGCGGCTGACGCGGGTCCTCGGCGTTGGACAGGCCGTTGTGGCCGCCGGCCAGCCACGGATCTTCATAGACCACTGCTGCCAGCCATTCTGCGGCCTTGGAATAGGCCCGCTTCCACAGCGCGCTGAAAGCGCGGCCTGACGAAATGATCGGCAAATAATTGACGCCGTATGAGGCGGCGATTTCGCTGAGCTTGTAGGGCATGCCGGCCCCGCAGGTGACGCCGGTCACCATGCCCTTGGTTCGCTCAAGGACGCCGTGCAGCACCCGCTGCGCGCCGCCCATCTCCCACAACACGTTGATGTTGATTGCGCCCTTGCCGCCGGCGATCTCATAGGCGCGCTTGACCTGCGCCACCGCGCCGTCGATCGCGTACTGGATCAGTTCTTCATGCCGTTCGCGGCGCGTCAGCGCCTTGTAGATCTGAGGGATGATGCGCCCTTCGGGATCGTAGCTGTCGGCGTTGACCGCCGATACCGTACCAATGCCGCCGGCCGCCGCCCAGGCGCCGGAGCTGGCATGGTTTGTAGCGGAGACGCCCTTCCCGCCCTCTACCAGCGGCCAAACTTCGCGGCCGCCGTACAGGATCGGCTTCAAGCCCTTGAACAACTTGCTCTCCCGAATAGGTTCGCGGTCCCTATAAGCCGCCCATGACGGCTTGGCGCGCAAAAAATGTGGTTATGTCTGTAGCACATAGTCGAGGCCAATATCGACTGCGGGAGCTGATTGGGTGATCCGCCCAACCGAAATATAGTCTACTCCGGTCTCGGCGATGCCGCGGATCGTTTCCAGATTTACCCCGCCCGAGGCCTCCAGCGGCACTCGGCCGGCGACCAGCTCGACCGCCTGGCGCAGTACCTCCGGCTTCATATTGTCGAGCAACAGGCGCTCTGCCCCGGCCGCGAGCGCGGGCTCGATCTGTTCGATGCGATCCACCTCGACCTGGATCTGGAGCCCACTTCCATATTCCTTGGCTGCACGGACCGCCTGGGCAATGCCTCCGGCAACGCCGACATGATTGTCCTTGATCAGCAGCCCGTCATCGAGCCGCATCCGGTGGTTCTGCGCGCCGCCCATTCGCGCTGCATATTTTTCTAGCGCGCGAAGCCCCGGAATCGTCTTGCGCGTATCGAGCAGGATCGCACCGGTGCCGTCAATTGCGTCGACGTAGCGTCGAGTGAGCGTCGCGATGCCCGACAAATGCTGCAGCGTGTTGAGCGCCGACCGTTCAGCGGTCAGCATCGCGCGTGCCTTTCCATCGAGCCGAAGCAGCACCATCCCAGCGGCGGCGGCATCACCATCATCGGCAAGCTTTTCGATACCGATGTTGGGTTCGAGTGCGCGAAAGAAAGCAAGGGCAATATCGATGCCCGCGACGACGATCGGTTCGCGGCAATTCATGGCTGCGGCGAACCGGGCTTCAGCGGAAATAGTGGCGCTCGACGTCACGTCACCGCCGCTGCCCAGATCTTCCGCAAGCACGCGCTGGACAAACTCGTCGAGATCGAAGCCGGGAATTTCGTTCATGGCTTGCCCCTAAGCGCGGGTTTGACGCGCACGCAAGCCGCCTTAAACCCGGCACATGGACCGCACCGAAGCCAATACCGGCACCCGCGAGGTAAGCGACAGGCTGCGCTTCGACGTTAACGCGCTCGAACGATGGATGGCGGAACATGTGAGAGGCGTCGAGGGACCGCTCACCGTCAGCCAGTTCAAGGGAGGCCAATCCAATCCAACCTATCGGATCGATACGGCATCCGGCCGTTCGTTCGTCCTTCGCCGCAAGCCGCCTGGAAAACTGCTGCCCGGCGCCCATGCTGTCGACCGCGAGGCGCGGGTGATGAGCGCGCTCGGCAAGCACGGCTTTCCGGTCCCGCACGTCCATGGCCTGTGCGAGGATGAGAATGTCATCGGCACATCCTTTTTCGTCATGGACCTGGTCGACGGACGCATTATCTGGGACCCGACCTTTCCGGGTCTGACGCGCGTCGAACGGGCGGCGCACTTCGACGCGATGAACGCGACCATCGCAAGGCTGCACAACTTCGAGCCGGAGGAAATCGGACTAGGCGACTATGGCCGTGCGAGCGGTTTCGTCGAACGGCAGGTAGCGCGATGGTCGAAACAGTATGAAAACGATGTCGAGGCGGGCCGGGTGACGGCAATGGACCATTTGACTGCGTGGCTGCGCGATCATCTTCCGCCTGACAGCGGTAACACGCGCGTCGTTCACGGCGATTTTCGCTGCGACAATATGATCTTCGCTGCCGAGGAGGCGCGAGTCGTGGCAGTACTAGACTGGGAATTGTCTACGCTTGGCGACCCTGCCGCTGACTTCGTCTATCACCTCCTCATGTACCGGATGCCGGCCGGCATGTTCACAGGTCTCGCGGGGCTGGATTTCGCTGAACTCGGAATCCCTTCCGAGCAGGAATATGTCGACGCCTATTGCCGGCGTACGGACCGAAGCAGCTTGCCCCATCTCGATTATCTGGTGGTGTTCGTGATGTTTCGCCTTGCTGCCATCTGTCACGGAATCCGCGGAAGACTTGCGCGCGGAAGCGCCTCCTCAGCGCATGCAGAAGCGACTGCGGCACTAACCGAGCCGTTGGCGGAACTGGCTCTTTCCCAGGCAATGTCCGCTCGCCTTTGATCGATGCGCCAAAAAATTTTATCGCGAAGTTAATCGCTTGGGGATGAGCGAGTCGTTCGCTCCACCAAGCGCAGTCGGAGGGCTGGTAACCGATGAGTATGGCGCTTGGCCTTTATCTCGCGATTTTCGGCATAATGATTCTCGCACTGCTGGTCAGGGCCCGGTTGACGAATCACATCCTGCTTGGAGTGGTCGGCGCCATCGGCCTGATATATGGCGTCTGGATCCACGGCTTCATCGCGGGCGTGCTTCCACTGCTGATCCTGATCGTTGCAGGGGTCCAGGTGGCGAGCGTTATCGGAGCCAATCAGGCCGCCAAATTCAACTCGGAAGAAAAAGCGATGCTGGAAGGGCCGCTTGCCGGCCTTGGCAGGGCGCAGGCCCGCCGCCTCATCGACCAGGGCATCTGGATGGATGCTCGCGAAGGTGACGTGCTGGTGAGGGAGGGAGAACCGGCCGCACAGCTCTATTACCTGGCGACCGGAGCAGGAGACGTTCATTCGCGCGGCAACCTGGTCGGCCGTGTCGTCCCCGGCCAGCTGATCGGAGAGGCGACGGTGCTGGGCGAGGCAGCGGCGATTGCCACCGTTACCGTTACCCAGCCAGCACGCATCTGGTGCGCGCAGGGTCGCACGCTAAACGCCTATCTCGCAGCCAATCCGGATGCCCGCCATGCGCTGGAGCATAGCTTCACGGTCAGCCTCCGCGAGAAGCTTGACGCCATGAACCGGGCGGCGGCCCCCGAAGGGACCGCCTAGAGTCACCAACTTAGTTGGTCGGGAAGCCGCGACGCTTCAGAAGCGCGTCGACGTTCGGGTCCCGGCCGCGGAACTGCCGATAGGCCTCGGCGCGATCCGTCTCATTGCCGGTCGACAGCAGATAGGTCCGGAATGCATCGGCGATCTTGCGGTCATAGGGGTTGCCGGTCGCTTCAAACGCCTCCCAGGTGTCAGCATCCATCGTTTCCGACCACAGGTAGCTGTAATAGCCCGCCGAGTAAGCGTCCGAAGAAAACAGGTGCCCGAACTGCGGTAGGCGATGCCGCATTACCATTTCCGTGGGCATTCCGAGCTTGGCCAGGGCCTCCCGCTCGAACTTGTCCGGATCGACGATACCGTCGGGCTGGGTGTGCAGCATCATGTCGACCAGTGCCGAGGACAGATACTCGACCGTCGTGAATCCCTGGTTGAACGTCTCGGAAGCCTCGATTTTCTTGACCAGCGCCTCCGGCATCGCCTCGCCGGTCTGGTAATGGCGCGCAAACTTGTCGAGCACCGGCCGGGTCAGAAGCCAATTCTCATTCACCTGGCTCGGATATTCGACGAAGTCGCGCGGGCTTCCGCCCAGAGAGGGGTATTTCACGTCGCTGAGATAGTAGTGAATGGCGTGGCCGAACTCGTGCCAAAGCGTCTCCGCGTCGATCAGGCTGATCAGCACCGGCTTGCCCGGCGCCGGCTTTGTGAAATTATTGTTGTTGGAGCCGATGACGATCTTGTCGCCAAGCAGCGCGGCGCGGCTGCGATAGGTGGTCGCCCAAGCTCCCGAACGCTTGCCCTGGCGGGCATAGGTATCGAGGTAGAAAAGGCCGGTCACTTCGCCGGTCTTGGCGTTGCTGACCTCGAAGGTCCGGACGTCCGGGTTAAAGACCGGCACCTTGCCCGTATTCTCAGTGAATTTCAGATCATACAGCTGCTCGGCCGACCAGAACATGCCCTTCACAAGATTGTCGAGCGCCAGGTAGGGCTTAATCTCTTCCTGGCTGAGGTCATACTTCGCCTTGCGCACCTTCTCCTGGTAGAAACGATAGTCCCACGGCTCGATGGTGGTGACGCCGTCCTTGGCCGCGAACGGCTTCATGTCGGCCACCTCCTGGTGGACGCGCGCTACTGCCGGCTTCCAGACCCGCATCATCAGGTCCATCGCCTTGGCCGGCGACTTGGCCATGGTGTCCTGCATCCGCCAGTCGGCGTGGGTCGCATAGCCGAGTAGCTTGGCGCGGTCGGCGCGAAGCTTCACAATCTGAGCAATGAGCGCGTTGGTATCGTTGGCATTGCCATTGTCGCCGCGCTGCACGAACGCCTTCCATACCTTCTCGCGAAGGGCGCGATCAGTGCCGAAGCTCAGCACCGGCTCCACCGCCGAGCGGGTGTTGGCGATCGCATAGGTGCCTGCCGCCTGGCCGGCATCCTTGGCAGCGGACGCGGCGGCATCCTTCACATCGGCTGGAACGCCGGCCATTTCGGCTTCGGTTGCCGAAGTATAGGTCGATTCATCGGCCAGCAGCTTTGAGTTGAAGTCGGAAAATGCGCTGGCCAGCTGCTGGTTGTAGTCCGACAGCTGGGCCTTCTGCGCATCGTTGAGCTTCGCGCCGCGACGGACGAACCCTTCGTAGGTGCGGGTCAGGAGCCGCTGCTGCTTGGCATCCAGGCCAAGCTGTTCGCGCTTTCCGTATAGCCGCTCGATCCGCTTGAAGAGCGCTCCGTTGAGATTGATCTTATCATAAGCCGCCGAAAGCTTCGGCGACCATTCCTTGTTGATCGCCTGGACCTCGGGGGTCGACAGATTGCTCGAATAGACACCGAAGATCGACTGGACATAGTCGAGGCGCTCGCCCGCGCGCTCCATCGCATCGATGGTATTCTGGAATGTCGGTTCCGCACTGTTGTTGGCGATTGCGTCGACTTCGCGAAGCATCTCGTCGATGCCGAACTGGAATGCCTGCGGGAACAGCGCAGGCGTCACCTGATCCCACGGTGGAACGCCATCGTAGGGACCGGTCCATTTTTTCAGCAGGATATTGTCCGGGACGGCGGCCGTCGCGGCACCGGCGGTGGTGGCCTGCGCAGCAAATGCCGGGACGGCGAATGCGGACAACGCAATGGCGGCAGCGCCGCCCAGCAACAAATTCTTCAACTTAAACCCCTCCCAGGAACGGAAATTTGAGCGTGCCTCTAGCGACTTGGGCCTGAACAGCCCGCAACCATTTCGACAAGCGGCGGAAGGGGTCGATGAAGGGAGTCAGGGCAGGATGGCGGATGCGAGTAACAGCAGCATCTTGGTGTCGATCGCACAGCCTTCGGCCCGCTTGCGCTTCACAAAGGAGGGAATGTCGGCTCGCGCCACGAGGTGGACCTCGATATCCTCATGCTCAGTGCCGCCCCCATCGCCGATGCGCCGGAGACCATGGGCACGGACCAACGTATATCCCTCTGCAACCATGCCGGGCGAGCTGAAGAATTCCCCGATCAGTTCGATCCGCTCAGCGGTGAACCCGGTTTCCTCTTCCAGCTCCTTGATTGCAGTGCCCTCAACCGTTGCCGACGGGTCCTCATCGCCCACCAGGCCGGCCGGCATCTCCAGGCATTTGCGTTCGCCCAGCGGGGTTCGCGCCTGTTCGACCAGGACGACTTTGCCGTCAAATTCAGCCAGGATGACGACCGCATGCACTCCGCCGCAGCGCTCGACAAATTCCCAGCTGCCCACGCGGACAATGCGGAGATATTTGCCCTCCCATTCGACGGTCTTCTTACTGCTGCTCACAGCTCGATCAGCTTGTCCGGGATTTCATTGGTGTCCTCGCCGCTCTTGGGGAAATGCTCGGCGAGAACCTCGCCGATGATCTCGACCGCTGCGACGATGCCGTCGCCGGGACGGCCTGCCTTCACGTCAGTCAGGAGCGCGGTCATCGCCTCACCCCAAGTGTCAGGCGTCGTAACGGCAGTGATCGCCTCGTCGCCGACGATTTCGGCACGATGCTCCGCCATCGACAGGTAGATCAGGATGCCGGTTCTTCCGATCGTGCGGCGCTCCGCGCCCGCCTTGAACAGCATGATTGCCCGGCGCCGGACGCGCCGCGTCTTGGTCGACCCGGGCGTCAGCAACATGCGTAGCGGCCGCCATTTCAACAAGAACAGAACCACCAGGAATTTGAGCAGCGCGAAGAACATCAGAAGAGTCAGCAATTCGCGCTGCCCCGGCTCGGCCGACCAGCCATGAAGGCGATCGTACCAGGCGGTGAGCTGCCACGGCATCGCGGCGAAGAATGCCAGGACCGCGACCATCGCAAGCACCGCCCAATGCAGGCCGACGTCGTGATAGGCATCCGACTGATCGGCGCAAATGGCGATGATCTCGCCGTCGCTCTTTTGCTCGGCTGCGGCGATTGCTGTGCTGACCCGGGCATGATCCTCGGCGGAGAGTCTCAGCATCACCATCCCCCTGAAGCGCCACCGCCGCCGAACGAGCCTCCACCACCGGAAAAGCCCCCGAAGCCGCCTCCACCGCCACCGCCCCAACCACCGCCACCGCCCCAGCCGCCACGGCCGCGCGAGCCACGGGTCAGGGCGTCGAGGCCCCACAGGATGACGGCGACGTCACCGCTGTCGAGGCCGCCTCGGCGCCGTCCTTTGCCGCGGTAGCGGCGTCCGCCGGCTGCTCGAGCAATCGAGCCGATGATCACGAAGAAGACGATGACGATGAAAATGACCGGGATCGGATTGACGTCGACTTCCAGCCGGCGGGCTTCACTGGCGCCCATTTCCTGGGCGCGCTTGGCCGCTTCGGCCTCCGGCAATTCCATCATCTTGATGATCTGGTCGGAGCCGGCCGCGATCCCGCCCGGATAGTCTCCGTTACGGAATTTGGGCAAAATGCTTTCGCGGATGATGATGCTGGACACGGCGTCGGTCAGGAAGACCCGGGCGCCATAGCCGGTTTCGATCCGGACTTTCCGCTCCTTCGGCGCAACCAGCAGGATGACGCCGTCGTCTTTCTGCTCGTTGCCAATCCCCCATTCGCGGCCGAGCCGATAGCCATAATCCTCGATCGTCCGTCCCTCGAGGCTTGCGACGGTGGCAATCACGAACTGACGGCCGGTTCGTGCCTCAAGCGCTTCGGATTTGGACGATAGGTCCACCACCTGCGCGGGCGTGAGCAGCCTCGCCTGGTCGACCACTCGTCCGGTCAGTTTTGGAAACGTCTGGGCAAGCGCCGGCGTGGCGGCAAGCATCACCGCCAGCCATAGGCCGGCAAGGTAGCGGATCACTTCAGCCCGCAGTGTTGAAGTTCACGTCCGGAGCATCCTGCGCACCGGTCGCCGCTTCAAACGGCACCTTAGGCTCAGCGCCGTAAAATATCTTAGCGCCAATCGCGTCGGGGAAGGTCCGGATTCTGGTGTTATACGACTGGACCGCCTCGTTATAATCGCGGCGCGCCACGAGGATCGAATTTTCGGTTCCCTCGATCTGGCTCTGCAGCGTGAGGAAATTCTGGTTCGACTTGAGGTCTGGATAGGCCTCGAACGTCGCCAGCAGCCGGCCTAGCGAGCCGCCCAGCTGCGATTGCGCTTCGTTGAAGGCGCGAACCTTGGCGGGATCGTCGAGATCCTCAGCGCTGATTTGCACGCTGGTAGCCTTGGCACGGGCGTTCGTGACTTCGGTCAGCACCGTCCGCTCCTGCTGGGCATATCCTTTCACCGTTTCGACGAGGTTGGGGATAAGGTCGGAGCGGCGCTGATACTCGCTCTGCAAATTGCCCCACTTGGCATTCACATTTTCTTCGGCCGTCGGAACCGAATTAATTCCGCAGGCCGCGAGGCTTAAGGCGGCAAGCGGCGCGACAAGTCCGAACCTACGAATGATGGTCATATCATCTCCCCACACGTGGTGAACTAGTTAGGTAGGACACCGCTTCTTTCCTTTCAATCGGTAGCGAAACGATGCAGCAGTGTTCCGCCTAACGTTTTAAGGGGGAAACCGATGCTTTCCGAATTCAAGGCCTTCATCGCCAAGGGCAACGTGCTCGACCTGGCGGTTGCCGTGATCATCGGCGCCGCCTTCGCGACCATCACCAAGAGCCTGACCGACGACATCATCATGCCGATCGTCGGCGCGGCCTTCGGCGGTCTCGATTTCGCCAGCTATTTCACCGTGCTTGGCCCGATCCCCGAGGGGTTCGCTGGCAACCCGGCAAAATATGCCGACCTCAAGGCGGCGGGCATCCCAGTGCTCGGCTGGGGTCAGTTCGTCACCGTGCTGATCAACTTCGTGATCCTGGCATTCGTCATCTTCCTGCTGGTCCGCACCGCCAACAGGATGATCAGAAAGGCCGACGAGGCGGCTGCCGGCCCGAGCGAGGTCGAGCTGCTGACAGAGATCAGGGACGAGCTCAGGAAGCGTTAGGCACGTTATCTATAGCCTGACCAGCATCTCCGGCACTCTTTCATTGCCTGGCCCAACGTCCCAGTGGACCTGCCGACGGCCCTGAGCCGCAACCGGGCCATCCTCGCTGTTGTTGGTCAGGATTTCCCCGTCGGTTGAGATCGTGAACCTTCCTTCGGCGCGAGACGGTGGTCCGTCGCCGCCCTTGTCGGGTAATCCCAACGCCTTGGCCCGGGCGCCGAACGGTCCCTTGCCGCCGGTCAGCGCCGGGGCGGTTACCATCACCGAACCGTCTGCGCGCCTGCGAAGCATGATGAAGGGGATCAGCATGTCGCTGTCCGGCATCATCGGGAAGGCGAAGTCCTGGGTCAGGCGTCCTTCGAAATGGTAAACGACGTCGAACAGGCCCTTGCCCTTGTATGCCACTGACCTCCAACCCTGATATTTCATGAGGGTTGTGGCGAAGCGACGGTTGGATTCATCGTCCGTCCCTGGGAGGCCGAACATCTTAGCCATCTGGTCGGATTCCGCAGCTTGCTCGGCGCGCTTTTGGGCGGCCTGCTTTTCATATTCCGTCTTTAGTCTGGCTGCTTCTGCTGGC
>DASTVY010000324.1:0-13442 GCA_035758865.1 Sphingomicrobium sp.
CCAGCTGCTCCTGGAAGCCGACATTGCCGATGCCGGCAAGCAGCGGCTGCAGGCGATGGAGGACACTGTCACCACCGAGCTCCGCCGTGGCGATCCGCGCATCGACATCGGCGATGTCTCGACTTCGGGCGGGCGGCTGAGCTTCATCGTTCGCGACCCGACTCAGCTCGATGCAGCGGTCGAACGCCTCCGCGCGCTGACCCAGCCGGTCGCGCTGACCGGCAATCGGGACTGGGAAGTCACCGTCGTCGATTCGACCCGGATCGTCCTGACCCCGACCGAGGCCGGCAGCAAGCAGGCGCTGAAAAACAGCCTGACCGTTGCCCGCGACGTCGTCCGCCGCCGGATCGATCCGGGCGGCACCAAGGAAATCACCGTCATCAACCAGGGCGAGCGACGTATTTTCGTCCAGGTCCCCGGAGTCGAGGATCCCGAGGCTCTGAAGCAGCTGATCGGCCAGACCGCCCGGCTTGAATTCAAGTTGGTCGACCTCAACGCCGACCCGAACCAGGTGGCTCAGGGCCGCGCTCCGCCGGGCAGCCAGGTGCTGCCGATGGCCGACGGAACGGGTGCCGTCGCCGTCCAGCGCCGCGTAATGGTTTCGGGCGAGCAGCTGGTCGATGCCAAGCAGGGCTTCGACCAGAATGGTCGCGCCGTGGTCGACATCACCTTCAACGCCGCCGGTGCGCGCCGCTTCGGCCGGGTCACCCAGGAAAATGTCAACAAGCCTTTCGCGATCATTCTCGACGACAAGGTGCTTTCGGCGCCCAATATCAATGAGCCAATCCTCGGCGGACGGGCTCAAATCAGCGGCAATTTCACCGTCGAAACCGCCAATCAGCTGGCGATCAGCCTTGCTTCGGGCAAGCTGCCGGTGAAGCTGAACGTGATCGAGGAGCGGACAGTCAGCGCTGAGCTCGGCAAGGATTCGATCGAGGCCGGCACCATCGCTTCGATCTTCGCCACTCTGGCGGTGATCGGGTTGATGATCATCACCTATGGCCGGTTCGGCGTTTACGCCTCGATCGCACTTCTGGTGAACGCGTTCATGATCCTCGGCATCATGGCCGTGTTCAACGCCACCCTGACTTTGCCCGGCATTGCCGGCTTCGTGCTGACGATCGGCGCCGCGGTCGACGCCAACGTGCTGATCAACGAGCGCATACGCGAGGAGCTCAGACGCGGGCGAAGGATGCTCGACGCGCTGGAAACGGGCTACAAGGAAGCCTCGACCGCGATCTTCGACGCCAACATCACCAATACCATCGCCGCCGCGCTGATGATGTATTTCGGTTCAGGGCCGATCCGCGGTTTCGCGGTCGTGCTTCTGATCGGCATCGTCACCTCGGTTTTCACCGCGGTCAATTTCACGCGCATGCTGGTTTCGATCTGGATCAAGTCGAAGCGGCCGCGCGCGATCAACATCTGACGGGATTCAAGGCATCATGAAACTGCTCAAGCTTGTTCCCGACAACACCAACTTCGACTTCATGAAGTGGCGCAACGTCGCGCTAGTTCTGTCGATCCTGGTGACGGCCGCCAGCATTGCGCTCACCGCCTATCGCGGGCTCAATCTCGGAATCGACTTCGTCGGCGGCCAGGTAGTTCGTGCCACCTTCGCCCGACAGGTGAGTATTGAGGACCTGCGCAGCAAGGTCGCGCAGCTGGGCGTCGGCGAAGCGAGCATCCAGGAATTCGGCGACAATCGTACCTATCAGATCCGCCTGCCCAGGCCGGAAGGACCGGAAGCCGCAGCCAACCAGGTGGTCACCGCGGTTCGCGGAATGATCATCAAGCAATATCCGGGCGCCCGGGTCACGGCGGGCGAATCGGTCTCCGGCAAGGTCAGCGGCGAGCTTGCCTGGGACGGCGCGCTGGCGATCACCTTCGCCATGATCGGTATTGCCGTCTACATCTGGTTCCGGTTCGAATGGCAGTTCGGCGTCGGCGCGCTGATCACCCTGTTCCACGACGTGGCGATGGTGCTCGGCTTCTTCTCGCTGACGCAGCTTCAGGTCGACCTCAATATCGTCGCGGCATTCCTGGCGATTGTCGGCTATTCGCTGAACGATACCGTGGTGATTTACGACCGGATTCGCGAAAATCTGCGCAAATACCGCAAGATGGAGATCGTCTCCCTGCTGAACTTCTCGCTGAACGAGACCTTGTCGCGGACGATCGTCACCTCGCTGTCGATCATGCTGGCGCTGGCTGTCCTGCTGATTCTCGGCCCCGATGTCCTGTTCGGGCTCACGCTTGCCATCCTGCTCGGCACCTTCATCGGTACCTATTCGTCGATCTACATTTCCGCGCCGGCGCTGGTCTGGCTGGGCCTGAAGCCCGACAGCTTCCTTCGCACGGAAGAGGAGGAGGATGCGACCGTCGCGCCGGCCTGAAACCTCGTTCAGTCCAGCGAAAGGCCGCTTGGCCTTGATGGAAGCGCACGCTAGGAAAGCTTCATGGTGAACAAGACCCGTATCGCGGCGCTGTTGCTGCTGCCCGTAATCATCCTTCCCGCCGCCGGCTGCGCAGGCAACAAGGCGAAGGGCGACACCGCCTACGTCGCCCGGGACGTGAACACGCTCTACAGCCAGGCCAAGCAGCGGCTCGACCGCGGCCGCTATGACGAGGCCGCCCTGTTCTTCGACGAAGTCGAGCGCCAGCATCCTTATTCGGTCTGGGCACGCCGGGCTCAGTTGATGAGCGCCTTTTCCTATTACATGGCGCAGAAATACACCGACGCGATCAGCTCGGCGCAGCGCTTCCTCACCATCCATCCGGGCAACAAGGACGCGCCCTACGCCAACTATCTGATCGCGATGAGCTATTATCAGCAGATCGAAGACGTCTCGCGCGACCAGAAGATCACGCAGCAGGCATCGGATTCGTTCAACGAGCTGATCCGTCGTTACCCGGCAAGCCGCTATGCAGCCGACGCGCGGCTGAAGCTCGACCTCATCAACGACCATCTTGCCGGCAAGGAGATGGAGGTCGGCCGCTTCTACCAGCGCCAGGGCAATTGGCTGGCGGCCTCGACCCGCTTCCGCGAAGTGGTCGATAAATATCAGACCACCAGCCACACGCCGGAAGCGCTGGAGCGGCTGGTCGAAACTTATCTGAACCTTGGCCTGCCCGAGGAAGCCCACAAGGCGGCCGCCGTGCTCGGCGCCAATTACCCGGGCAGCAAATGGTATCACCGCAGCTATGAACTGATCCAACGGCATGCGCCGTCGGCGGTTGCTGCCCAACCCACAAGCTAGGCCGGAGGCGTCGGCGGCGTGCTGAGGCAGCTGTCGATCCGCGATGTTGTCCTGATTGACAGGCTCGAGCTGGAGTTCGAGCCCGGCCTTGGGGTGCTGACTGGCGAGACTGGCGCCGGCAAGTCGATTTTGCTCGACAGCCTGGGGCTTGCGCTTGGCGTTCGGGCCGACACCGGCCTGGTCCGCCAGGGCGAAGCTCAGGCAAGCGTTGCCGCGGAGTTCGAGCTTCCTTCGGATCATCCTGCCTTCGCGCTCCTTGCCGAGCAGGGCATCGAAAGCGAAGCGGGCGAGCCGTTGCTGGTCCGCCGCACCTTGAAGTCCGATGGCGGAAGCCGCGCCTTTGCGGGCGGTGCCGGCGTGTCCGCATCGCTTCTCCGCGACATCGCCAACGGCCTGGTCGAGATCCACGGCCAGCATGACGACCGGGGACTGCTCAACCCACGCGGTCACCGGGCGTTGCTCGATGTTTTCGGCCGGATCGATACCGGCGAGGTCGAGTCCGCCTGGGCCGAAGTCGAGCGGCTCGAATCCGAATTGGCCGAGGCCCGCGAAGCGGCAGAGGCCGCCGAACGCGATCGCGACTGGCTGGAGCATGCGGCAAAGGAAATCGCCGCGCTGGCGCCGGAACCGGGCGAGGAAACCAGTCTGGCGGAGGAGCGGGCCGCGATGCAGGCCGGGGCCAGGGCCGGCGAAAGCCTGTCCGGGCTCGACGAGCTGCTAGGCGGATCCGAAGGCGCGCTGGCCCAACTAAGGACCGCGGCCCGGCGTATCGAACGGGGCGCGACTGAGCATCCGCTGCTGGCGGAGGCGCTGGCAAGCCTCGACCGGGCGCTGATCGAGGCAAGCGAGGCCGAGGATCGGATCGCCCGCGCCGCCGAAGCGCTGGCGTTCGATCCGGCGCGGCTGGAGGCGGTCGAGGCGCGCCTGTTCGACATTCGCGGCCTTGCGCGCAAGCATCGCGTCGAACCCGACGTGCTGGCCGCGCTCGGTGAGGAGTTGACGGGAAAGCTGGCGTTGATTGAAGCCGGCGGCGAGCGGATCGCCGCACTGGAATCGCAATTGGCAGAGGCCCGAACGCGCTATGACGCGGCCGCCCAGGATTTGCGTGACGTGAGGACCACTGCTGCCCAGCGGCTGGATCAGGCGGTCGCGGGCGAACTTCCGCCGCTGAAGCTGGACGCTGCCAAGTTCCGGACCGCGCTGACCCCCTCCGAGCCCGGTCCGGCAGGCGTCGACCGTGTCGAATTCGAAGTGTCGACCAACCCGGGCGCGCCGTTCGGCCCGCTGACCCGGATAGCCAGCGGCGGCGAGCTGTCGCGCTTCATCCTGGCGCTGAAGGTGGCACTGGCCGAGGCGGGCACCGCGCAGACCATGATCTTCGACGAGATTGATCGCGGGGTCGGCGGCGCGGTTGCAAGCGCGATCGGTGAGCGGCTTGCCCGGCTTGCCCAGAAATCCCAACTGCTGGTCGTCACGCACAGTCCGCAGGTGGCGGCCCGAGCGGCTCATCATTATCGCATCGAGAAATCGCATGAGGAGGGTTCGACCCGAACCCATGTGCGAAGGCTGACGCCCGAGGAGCGGCGCGAGGAAATCGCGCGGATGCTGTCGGGCGCCGCGATCACGGACGAAGCCCGTGCCCAGGCGGCGCGGCTATTGGAGGCAGCATGACCGAGCAAAAATCCCTGCAGCAGGAATATAGGGGCCAGACCCTCGACCATGTCATCGTTCATGACGGGACCGGCCGCACCTTGCCGACGGTCATCATCATTCCCACCGTGATGGGCGTGCAGCCGCTGGAGATCGGCTTTGCCGAGCGCCTTGTGGCCCTTGGCTACCACGCGGTTGTCATCGACCTGTTCGGCAAGCGCTTCCGCCCGGTGATCGATCGCGGCGAGGCATTCGCCGCGATGGGAGAATTGCGCGAGGACCGGGAAGCCCTTCGCGATCGCCTGCTGACCGTGCTCGATGAAGTCCGAAACCGACCACATGTCGATAAGGACCGGATTGCAGTGATCGGTTACTGCTTCGGCGGGCAGTGCGCGCTGGACGTGGCCCGCTCGGGAGCTGACGTTGCAGCCGTTGCCAGCTTCCACGGTCTGTTCGACCCTTGCGGACTTCCGCCGCAGCCCATCAAGGCCAAGGTCGCCGCCTATCATGGCTGGGAAGACCCGATGGTCCCGCCCGAAGCGGTGGTCGCGCTTGGCAAGGAACTGACCGAAGGCGGCTCCGACTGGCAGATCCATGCCTATGGCAATGTCGGGCACGGCTTCACCAATCCCAAAGCTCACGAACTCGGCGTCGCAGGGGTAGAATATAATGAGGCGGCGGCGCGGCGAAGCTGGGACAGCCTGGTGAACTTCCTCGGAGAAGTGTTGGCGTGACGGCCTATGTCGCCCTTGTGAGGGCGGTGAATGTCTCGGGGACCGGCAAGCTGCCCAAGGAGGATCTGAAAGCGATGGGCGGGGCGTGCGGCTTCGAGAATGTTCGCACCTTCATCAACAGCGGCAATTTGCTGTTCACCAGCGACCTCGCCGAGGCGACGGTCCAGAAGCGGATCGAGGAGAAGCTCGCCGACTATTTCGGCAAGCCGACCGCCGTCTATGTCCGCAGCGCGCATGAAATGGCCGACGCGGTGAAGCAGAATCCGTTCGACGACGACAAGCCCAGTCGCGTGATGGCCCATTTCGTTGCTGAGAAACCCACCAAATCCATGATCGACGAAGCGCGGGACACGCAGGGTGAGCGCTTGGCGCTCGGCCCGCGGCTCATCTATGTGAGCTATGGAGAGGGCATCGGCAAAACCAGGCTGAAGTTGCCGGCAGTGAAACAGGGGACGGCTCGGAACATGAACAGCGTCGCGAGGATCGCCGAGCTTCTGGCGGGGATGGAATGAACGAAGCGGAAGCCGCCAACCGGTTGATGCGCCTCGCCAGGCTGATCGCGCATCACGACAAGCTCTATCACGACCAGGACGCGCCGGAGATTAGCGACGCCGACTATGACGCGCTGGTTCGCGAGAATCGCGAGCTTGAGGAGCAATTCCCGCATCTCGTCCGGGCGGATTCGCCTTCGAAGCGGCTGGGAGCAGCGCCAACCTCGGCGTTGGCGAAGGTTTCGCATGCTCGGCAAATGTTGTCACTAGACAATGCTTTCAGTGCCGAAGAAGTCGAAGATTTCGTCGGGCGCGTGCGGCGCTTCCTGAGCCTTCCAGCAAGCGAGCGCGTCGCCCTGACCGCCGAACCGAAGATCGACGGCCTCAGCTGTTCTCTACGTTACGAGCATGGCCAGTTGGTTCTCGCGGCCACGCGCGGCGACGGCACCGTCGGAGAAGATGTCACCGCCAATGCTCGCACCATCCGCGACATTCCCCAGGCGCTCGACGGGGCGCCGGAGGTCCTCGAGGTGCGGGGCGAGGTCTATATGTCCAAGGCCGACTTTGCTGCCCTGAACGAGCGGCAGGAGGCGGCGGGCGGCAAAATCTTCGCCAACCCCCGCAACGCAGCCGCCGGCTCGCTTCGCCAGAAAGACGCGAGCGTCACCGCCGCCCGTCCGCTCTGTTTCCTCGCCCATGGCTGGGGCGAGCTCAGCGAACCGCTCGCCGCCACCCAGAGTGAGGCCATGGCGCGGCTGACAAGCCTCGGCTTCCCCGTCAGCGACCTGCTCGTTCGCTGCGAAACGGTTGAAGAGGCGCTCGCCCATTATACGGCGATCGAGCATGAACGCGCCGACCTGCCGTTCGACATCGACGGCGTGGTCTACAAGGTCGACCGCCTCGACTGGCAGGAACGGCTCGGCCAGGTCGCACGGAGCCCGCGCTGGGGCCTGGCGCACAAGTTCCCGGCGGAGAAGGCCGAAACCACCCTGGAGCGGATCGAGATCCAGGTCGGACGCACCGGCAAGCTGACCCCCGTCGGGCGCCTGACACCAGTCGGAGTCGGCGGTGTGATCGTCAGCAACGTCACCCTCCACAACCGCGACGAAATTGCGCGCTTGGGCCTGCGCGAGGGCGACCGGGTGCGGATCCAGCGCGCGGGCGACGTCATCCCGCAGGTGGTCGAGAATCTCACCCGCGACGAGAAGCGCGATCCCTACGTCTTCCCCGACCATTGCCCCGAATGCCGGTCGGAAGCGGTAGCCGAGGAAGGCGAGGTCGATGTCCGCTGCACCGGCGGGCTGATCTGCCCGGCTCAGCGCATCGAGCGGCTCCGCCATTTCGTGTCGCGCGGCGCGATGGACATCGATGGCCTCGGCGAGAAGAGTATCGTCGAATTTGTCGGGCTGGGCTGGCTCGAAGGACCTGCCGACATTTTCCGGCTCAGCGAGCACCGCGACGAATTGATCGGACGCGAGGGCTGGCAGGAGAAGTCGGTCGATAATTTGCTCGCCGCGATCGAAGCGAGGATCGGATTCGATCCGGCTCGCTTCCTGTTCGGGCTCGGCATTCGCCACATCGGCGCGGTCACCGCCAAGGATCTGATGAAGGCGTTCGGGACGATCGAGGAGCTGGAGCGGGTCGCGCGGTCGGTAAGCGCGGTCCCCGAGCTATCCTCGGTCGAAGGCGTCGGCGGGATCGTTGCCGAAGCGATCGTCGATTTCTTCCACGAGCCGCACAACCGCGAGGAGCTTGCCGAGCTGCTGGAACTGGCGCGGCCCGCCGCATTCGTCTCGACCGCGCGCGAAACGGAATGGACCGGCAAGACGATCGTCTTCACCGGCAGCCTCGAAACCATGAGCCGAGACGAGGCCAAGGCCCAGGCGGAGCGGCTGGGCGCACGCGCCGCGGGCTCGGTCTCGGCAAAGACGGACCTGGTCGTCGCCGGCCCCGGCGCTGGATCCAAACTCAAGAAGGCCGAGGAGCTCGGAATCCGCGTGATCGGCGAGGCGGAGTGGGCTGAGATCGTTGCGGGGGCTTAGGATCGTTTCCCGAGCCGGTCTTCCAAATACCCAGCGCGCAAATATAGTGCGCCGCCGCGTGCCGATACCGGCCGACCAGCAGATCGATCCGCATAGGATCGTGAATGATCGCTAGCCTCTGCGACGCCACCAGCACCAGAACGCACCACCGCCCTTCACACCGCTCCACCAGCTTCATCCGCTCCCGTCCCCGGGCTTTCTCCGCGACCCGCGGCGAGCGCTAGGTTTTTGCCGGATTCCTCATCTGCGCCATGACCATCGCGTGGCGGTCGCTTGGGCATTGCAGGACTATCAAATAATTCTGATACGCGACCAGAATTCGTCCTAACAATAATGGCGTAAAAAGTGCCAATCTATTTGGCAGCAATTAGCGGGAAGCCCGGAAAGTCGAAGCACTCTCCTTTGGTCTTCGGACCAAGAGGGAGAGTGCGGTGCGTAAATTACTTAACCCAGTTTGTATCGCCATCGGATTGTCGTTCCCCGGCCTTGCCCAAGCGCAGGCAACAGCCAACGCAATCACGGGCGCTAGCGACGCGTTCGGATTTCGCAAAGGTGACGAAACCGTCGGCATTTACGACGAGACATCTGCTCGGGGCTTCAATCTGGAAGCCGCCGGAAACTATCGGTTCCACGGAAATTATTTCGTCAGGAATAGCGGTGTTAGCTCCTTCTTCCTGGATTCCACGACCGTCCGGATCGGTTTCAACACCCTGCCCTTGATGTTTCCAAGTCCGTCAGGAGTCGTCGATTATTCGCTGCGTGATCCCAGGCGCGACGAGCCGAGCCTGTTTACGGTCGGAATCGACGCCTTTGTGCAGCCTTATGTCGAGGCGCATCTGAAACACCGCACGAATGACGATCGCGCCTCCGGCAGCTTCGGCGTCAGCTTCGTTCCCGAAGTCAAGGATCCCCAGGGAGGATCGGGCGGACAGTCCTTCCTGATTGCCGGCACCGCGCGGCTGTCGACGGGTAACGCCAATTTTCAACTCTTCGGCGGGGAATATCGCTATGAACGTCCCAGCCAGTTCCGGGTCGTAACGAGCGGGCCGCTGGTTGAGCGCGAAATGAGGCGCTCCGATTTTATCGGAATTACGGGTCTCAATGACACCGGCCAGCGTCGGATCGCGGGGTCGTTGACCAATGTTCGTTTCGGCAGAAAATGGGACGTCGGATTGACGACCGTTTTCAGCCAGGAGGATCCCAGCCGGTCGCAACTTCTATTGTTCGATGATTTGCGCGACGACGGCGCCGTTCGGGCGCGGATCATCGCCAGTCCCGCTCAGCGGATCACCTCCATTTCCAATGAACTCCGTGTCGGCTGGATCCATGAGCGTAATTCAGACTTTGCGCATCGGGTCGACATTGTTGCCCGTCATCGAAGAACTCGATCCAGCTTTGGAGGTGCCACGACATTCGACCTAGGAAGGCATTCGTTCGGCTCGAAATTGGAAGGGGATCCGGCCGAGTTTGTGGCGGAAGGGGAAGCCGGGCTGCGTGACCGGATCACCCAGATTGGCGCAGGAATAGCCTATCGGGCGGTGCTCGGCCGAATGCGGATCAATGGGGGGCTGATCAGGACCAATTACCGCAAGAGCGTAAGCGGGGAGGGCGTCGCCAGTGACCCGCTCGATACGTCCAGTTGGCTCTACAACCTGTCGGCGGCTTACCGGGTTGGCCCCTGGCTGGAAGTCTATGGCGGGTTGAGCCAGGGTCTTGAAGAAGCCGGCGTTGCGCCGGCTTCCGCACCCAACAGGTATGAGGTCTTGGCGCCCGCTTCGGCCGAACAGCGGGAACTGGCGCTGATCCTGAAACCGGCGGCAGCCTTCAAGTTGGTACTTGGCGCGTTCGACCTTGAACGCGGTTATTTCGGGGCCGACGGGATCGGCGGCCCCTATCGAATGCTGGGACGAGTTCGCCATCGCGGGTTGGAGGCTTCGGCCGCAGGTAAGGTTCTGGACGGGTTGAACGTTGTCGTGGGCGGCGTCTTGATTGATCCGGAGGTCACGGCCCGGTTTGACGGGGAGAATGTGAGTTTCAGGCCAGTCGGCGTGCCGAGGCTGCGGTTCCTTGCGAGCGCCGATTACCAGCTTCCGCGGAGCAGGGTCCATTTCGACGGTTCAATCCAGTTCACGGGCAGCCGTCCGGCGGTTCGAAACGCTGACGGAACGATTGAATGGGTCCAACCCTCCTGGACCGCCAACGTCGGCGTGAGGGCTCCGGTCGAATTCGGGTCCTTGCGGTCCACCGTCCGCTTCCAGCTGTTCAATCTCTTCGGCAATTATACGTGGGATCCGACATCCGCGGGGACGATGACTTTCAGCCCGTCACGCCGGTTCCGGCTGGTCGTGACGTCGGAGTTTTAGAAAGCCGCTTCAAGCACCAGCACGCACCACTCCTCCTCGCCGCGTTCGACGACTTTCATTCCCTCCGCTTCATAGGCAGCGATGACGGCGTCGGCTTGCGCGTCGAGAAGGCCGGCAAGGACCAGCGTCGCGCCGGGAGTAACGCTCGCTGCAAAGGAAGGCGCGAGCTCGATCAGCGGCCCAGCCAGGATATTGGCGATCAGCAAATCATAGGGTGCGCGGGCCTTGATCAGCGGGTGGTCCATGCCGTCGGCGACGGCCAGCAGCAGTTGGCCTGGACCATGGCCCAGCTTCACTCCGTTGATCGCCGCATTCTCCTCGCTGACCTTGACCGCAATGTCGTCGATATCGGTTGCGATCGCCGTGGCCTCCGGCCAGAGCACCATCGCCGCGAAGGCGAGCAGTCCGGTACCGGTGCCGATGTCGGCGATGTTGGTGAAACGCTTGCCCGATACCTCCAATCTGTCGAGCGCCGACAGGCAGCCCGCCGTCGTGTCATGCTGGCCGGTGCCGAAGGCGAGTCCGGCGTCGATCTCGAAATTGACCGTGTCTGCGGGCCGGTCGGAGTAATGCATCGGCGTATGGACGAAGAAGCGGCCTGCGCGGATCGGGCCAAGGCCTTGCTGGCTCATCGTCACCCAGTCGGTCGTGTCCTCCAGATGCTCGACCTCCGGATCGCCGTTCTTGGCCAGGCGGCGAAGCAGCACCAGTTCCTGGGTGGTCGGCTGCTCGGTGAAATAGGCATGAATCCGCCAATCGTCGGGTGTGTGAGGATCGGGCTCGTCGGCGACGATCACCGGCGGCTCGTCGCCATGGGCAAAGAGGTCAGCGGATTCGGGCAGGGCCTCGGCTTCGGCCCGGGTGCAGCGCAGCGTCACTCGCCAGCTCATGATTTTTTCTCCCCACGAATTCGTGGGGAGGGGGACCAGCGCAGCAGGTGGAGGGGTTCTGGCGCAGGAAGGGCCCCTCCACCGCCTTCGGCGGTCCCCTTCCCCTGCAACTGCAGGGGAGGATGATCTCGCCAGCTCATTTCCCCGCTTCTTTCGCCAGCCGCTCGTCGAGATTCTTCGTCAGCTTGGCCGCATAGTTGCGGCACCCTTCGGTATCGAACAGCGGCTGCTTGCCGATCATCCGGTCGCGCATCGCGCTTGCTGACGGGTGCGGCGTCATCAATATCTCGCACGGGCTGGCGGCGATCTTTGCAATCGAGGCTCGAAACGCGGCCAAATAGTCCGGATGATCGGAGAATTTGTAATTGTCGCGACTGACCGGCGACAGGCTGTCGGCATAGACCATTGTCCGGCAAACGCCACCGTCGCAGCTTTCCCAGCGCCAGCTTGTCGCGCCCGGCGTGTGCCCCGGCGTGGTCATGGCGAACAGCCGGATGTTGCCGAGCAGAACGTCGCCGCCGTCGCCGATCACGCGACCGACATTGGCGGCGCGGTAGGGCTTGTCCAGGCCAGACTGCGGGTCGTCGCTGCCGACGACACCAATTTGGAGCGCCTTCGCGGCGGGCGCCGAAGCGACCAGCGTGGCGCCGGTCAGCTGCTGAAGCCGGGCGATTCCGCCCACATGGTCGTGATGCTCATGGCTGATCAACAGATATTTGATGTCGCCCAGCCTGAATCCCAGCTGCCGGATATTGTCGGCGATCAGTTCGGCGCCCTGCTCCGTGCCGCCGTCGATCAGCACATGTCCTTCCTCGCCGGCAATCAGGATGGACGAAATGCCGCAGGTCCCGACCAGGTAGCTATTGGCGTGGATTCGAACCGGCGGGGCCGGCCTGTCCCATTCGTCCCAGTCCTTGCAGGCTGCCGCCCATTGCGGGCCCGACTCTTCGATCGGCGCTTTCGGGCGCTCGATCTGGCGAGGGGCCTTGCCGAGCGGGATCGACAGTTGGGCCGCCGCAGCTGCCGTGAGCAGGACAGATGCCACAGCGATCCTAGCGAACATAGCTCGCTCCGTTGAGGTCGATGACCGATCCGGTCGAAGCGGCGGGCGCTTCGGTCGCCAGCCAGCGGATCGCCTCGGCGACCTCCGCAGGGCTGGTCACGCGGCCGAGCGGGATGTCGGCAAGGATTTGCGCTCCCCCACGCCCTTCAAGATATTCCTCGGTGGCATCGGTGACGGTAAAGCCTGGCGCAACGGCAAAGGCGAAAATGTTCTGCGCCGCATAGCCACGGGCAATCGTCTTGGTCATGCCGATCAGCGCCGATTTGGATGCCGCATAGTGCCAGTGGTTGGATGAATCGCCGCGAAATGCGGCTCGGCTGGCTACGTTGACGATCCGCCCTCCGCCGATTTCGCGGAAATGGTTGACGGCATGGCGGCAAAGGTCCGCTGAAGCTTGCAGGTTGACCTGCATGGTTCGCGCCCAGGCATTATGCCATTCCTCATCCGAGGCATTGTCCGGCACCCCTTCATAGATACCGGCATTGTTGACCAATGCGTCGATGCGGCCGCCAAGCCGTTCCACCGCGGCCTCCCAAACTTTGCGTGTCGTGGCGGGATCGGCGAGGTCGCCTGCAATCAGACTTTCGCCGCCACGGGTCGAATGGCCGGCGACGCGATGGCCGGTTGACTTGAGCAGTTCGAAGGTAGCGGCGCCGATGCCGCGGCTGGCGCCGGTCAGGAGGATGTTCATAGAGCCTCATATCCTCCCCAGCGGTTGCTGGGGAGGGGAGGAAATTCCTACGCCGCCAAATGCGCGACGAATTCCTTGGTCTTGCGGGTGAAGTCCGCGATCTGCTGGCTGAACTTGCCAAAACCCTGTTCGACGCTGTCGATATCTTTAGCGACCTGTTCGGTATCGGCGCGGATGGCGGCGATGGTCGAGCTCATCGAGTCGGCGGCAAGTGCGGTTTCGTCGACCGCGGCGGTGATCATCGTCACCGTCTGGGCC
>DASTVY010000078.1:0-4104 GCA_035758865.1 Sphingomicrobium sp.
AGAACTTCGAATCGGGATTGCCGTAGATGTAGAGGCCGGCAAAGAACTGCGCGCGCGGGTCGCGTTCCTTGACCAGCACCTGCAGCTCCTTCTCCGCGGTCGCCATGTCGCCGGCCTGCATCGCCTTGACCGCTTCCTCCATGCCGGCAGCGGCGGGCTGTGCCATCGCCAGCAGCGCCGCGGCGCCGGAAAGAGCAAGCAGAGCACGATGGCTACGGACGAATCGCACGATGAGGCACTCCCGAAAACGACGCACGCTGATGGCCGACGCTGGCTGTATTTTGCCCGTCTACCACGGAAATGGGGCCGAAACAGACCTCAAGCCTGTTGGCGACGTCGATCAGAGGCTGATTTTCCGCACTTTGTACCTGCTCACAGCAAATTTGCACTCGCGCGACTGCTGCAGATGCAACGACGTTCAAGTCAAGTGATTGGAATAAAACAAGAAATTGCCGAATTGATCCACTATGGATCGATTCCAGCCCACCCTTTTTCGACTATCTGCTGTCACGGAGATGCAGCAAAACGTAGGAAAACCGGGCTTGCTTCCGAGCGAGATATGCACTTTTGCAGGTGACGGATCGCCCGCTCATTTGTTAAGTTGCCTCCATTAGAGACGCTCGTACCTACTTGTAATTCATATCTGAAAGGCTTTTCATGAAATTGGCGGCGCTTCCCCACCAAGCGCGCCCGACACCAGAGAGATCGACATAGCCCGCCGGCGGCCCCCCAAGCCGCTCATCGAAGCCCCCTTCCCACACACCCCAAGGCTTCGATACCCCACACCTAGGCGGGCTCCTAAGGAAGGCCGGTCGTTCCCCAAGCGACCGGCCTTTCATATTTTCGGGGACAATTTCCACAGGTCGATCCGATCACGGGATTGACCCATGCAAAAAATTCGGGGAAAGGGCTCAATCTCGGTAGGCGGGACCGCGATTATTGCAGGGCAAGCGCAATGTCAGATCACCCAAATCTGTCTATCTCCATTAAAGAAATGCAGCAAATACAGGGTGCGTATCGGTCGAGATATGCATTTTTGCAAGTTACGGCGACCTAGACCCGTGTTAAAGTAAACGCATTAAAGCAATTCTTATTCTATTGGTTTCAATATGAAAATTGTCGGATTCCCGATCGACGTCTCTCGTTCGCAAGATGGCCGCATCGTGCGCGGCTTGCGGACGCGCCAGGCTCTCATCCAGTCGACGCTGGACTTGATCCAGGCCGGCGATGTCGAGCCGACTTCTGCAGCCATAGCGACCATTGCCGGCGTCTCCAGCCGCGCACTGTTCCAGCACTTCACCAGCCTCGCCGACCTCTACGCGGCGGCGTTCGATCTTGCGGTCAGCCGCGCGTTCGATCGCAATCGCCCGGTGGACGCCGCGGCGCCGCTTTCCAACCGCATCGAGCTCCTGGTGTCGGACCGCGCCCAGCTGTTCGAGGAATGGCTGCCGGTGTGGCACTTCGCCGAGCGCGTGCGCAGCGTGGCGCCGGCGGTCGGCCTCGGCGTCGCGCACCTGCGCAAGCTCCTGCGCGAGCGCCTCGCCGTGTGGTTCTCGACCGAGCTCGGCAATCTCGATCCCGGCTCGCGCGATCTGGTGCTCGACTCGCTCGACCTCGCCTTCGGTCTCGACAGCTGGATGAACATGCGCGAGCAGCTGCGCCTGTCGCCAGTCCATGCATCGCGCACCTGGCGCTTCACCGCCGAGGCCATCGTCCTGCAGGCGCTCACAGTTCCCAACCAGCCCGTGGCGGTGGCCTAACCAGCCACCAGGACGAAGCCCACCCTTCCCACACCCAAGGCTTCGTCTTTACCCACCCCAGCCACGGGGCTGACAGGAGGCCGGTCGTTCCCCAAGCGACCGGCCTCTCCTATTTCAAGCCAAAGAAAAAGGCGGCGACCCGAAAGGTCGCCGCCCTTTTTTTTGGATCGCGCCAGCGATCAGTTCGCCTTGGCGCGGAACTTGTCGTGGCATGCGCCGCAGGCCTTGCCGGCATCGGCAAAAGCCGTGGCCAGCGCCGCCTGGTCGCCCGAGCCTGCCGCGACCGCGAGCTTGTCGAAGGCGGCGTCGGCGTTCTTGCTGGCGGCCATGAAGCCGGCCGAGTCGCTCCACACCGTCGGCAGGGCCTTGGTCTCGCCCTTGTCGGAGCCGGCCGGGAACAGCTTCACGAAAGCAGCCTCGAGAGTCTTGAGCTTGGCCGCCTGCTCGACGGCGCCGGCCGTGGGTCCCTTGGCATCGATCACGCCCTTGATGGCGCGCATCGCGGCACCGGCCTGCTTGCGGTTCTCCTGGCGCTCCTTGATCACATCGGCCTGTGCAAGAGCGATGGTGGCACCGCCCACCATCGCGCCGGCGGCCAGTGCGCCGACGATCGCCACAACCAGAGTCTTCCTCATGGATCCATCCCCTTTGAAAACCTCGCGACCGGCAGCAAGTTTTTGCTCGACGGCACGGTATTTGTTGCAGACGTTTGAGCCAAAGCGAACAGGGGCGGCGGCGAACTTCCATCACGACTGCGTGTGGTCCGCCGGGAAGGAGAACGTTGGATGGCCGACAAGCTCGACAAGAAGGTGCGCGTCTGGGACGTGCCGGTGCGCCTGTTCCACTGGCTGCTCGTCATCCTGCTGGTCACGTCGTATTTCTCCGGCCGCGCCGGCGGCGACTGGATGGAGCTCCACTTCTGGTCCGGCTACACCATCCTCACCTTGTTGCTGTTCCGCATCGCCTGGGGCTTCGTCGGCAGCACGACCGCGCGCTTCTCCCACTTCGTGAAGGGCCCGGTCGCGTGGTTCGCCTATCTGAGGAATTTTGCGACGGGCCGGCCGACCTACGATGTCGGCCACAATCCGGTCGGCGGCATGATGGTGCTGGTGTTGATCTTCGCCGTGCTGGCGCAAGCGACGGCCGGCCTGTTCGCCGCCGATACCGATCTCGGCACCGTCAACGGTCCGCTCGCCAACACCATCCCGGACAAATGGGTCGATCGGCTGACGCACTTCCACAAATTCTGGATCAACGTGCTGATCTGCCTGGCGGCCCTGCATATCCTGGCGGCGGTCACCTACCTGGTGTTCAAGCGGCAGAACCTGATCGGCGCCATGTTCACCGGCCGCAAGCCGTTGGGCGACGTCGCTGAAGCGGGCAAGCCCGCGCCGATGCTCACCTTTGCCTCGGGCCGGCTGGCGATCTCGCTGCTGATCGCCGCTGCGGCCATCGTCTACTTCTGCGTAAGGCTGGGCTGACCTGCCGTGGCGGCCTTGCTTGGGGGGTAGGGCCAACCTAGGGTGACCCGAGCACACGTGAAACCTGGATTTTGCACCATGAAATTTACCGGTACCGATTCATACGTCGCCAGTGACGACCTGCGCGTGGCGGTCAATGCCGCGATCGCGCTGCAGCGGCCGCTGCTGATCAAGGGCGAGCCCGGCACCGGCAAGACCGTGCTGGCCCATGAGGTCGCCAAGGCGATCGGCGCGCCGCTGATCGAATGGCACATCAAGTCGACCACCAAGGCCCAGCAGGGCCTCTACGAGTACGACGCCGTCTCGCGCCTGCGCGACAGCCAGTTGGGCGACGAGCGGGTCAAGGACATCCGCAACTACATCAAGCGCGGCAAGCTGTGGGACGCCTTCACCTCGGACCAGCGGCCGGTGCTGCTGATCGACGAGATCGACAAGGCCGATATCGAGTTCCCCAACGACCTCCTGCAGGAACTCGACCGCATGGAGTTCTACGTCTACGAGACGCACGAGACCATCAAGGCGCGGCACCGGCCGGTGGTGATCATCACCTCCAACAACGAGAAGGAGCTGCCCGACGCCTTCCTGCGCCGCTGCTTCTTCCACTACATCCGCTTCCCCGATCGCGAGATCATGACCCAGATCGTGGACGTCCATTTCCCCGACCTGCAGCGCAACCTGCTGCGCGAGGCTCTGAACATCTTCTATGACATCCGCGATGTGCCCGGGCTGAAGAAGAAGCCCTCGACGTCGGAGCTGCTCGACTGGCTGAAGCTCTTGATGGTCGAGGACATGCCGCCGGACGCGCTGCGCTCGAAGGATTCCAAGCAGCTCATCCCGCCCTTGCACGGCGCGCTGCTCAAGAA
>DASTVY010000010.1:0-8800 GCA_035758865.1 Sphingomicrobium sp.
TCGAAACGGGCGGGCGCCAGGCCGACATCCGGCACAAGAATCTTCGGCTGGTCGGCGGCTTCAAGGGTGATCCCATTCGCGGGATCAGCTATGACGCAAGCTACCTATATGAGCGTGCCAAGGCGGACACCCGACAGCTCAATTATTTCTCCAACTCGCGGATGACACGCGCGCTGGATGTCATCACCGACCCAAGTTCCGGCCAGCCCGTTTGCCGGTCGGTATTGACCGGCGAAGATCCGAACTGCGTCCCGTGGGACATTTTCGAGATTGGAGCCGTGACTCCGGAGGCGACGGCTTACCTCAGCATCCCCGCGACGGCGCGCGGTGTGGTGAAGGAGCAAGTCGCAAATATCAACGCAACTATAGACCTTGGCGAATGGGACATCCGAAGTCCCTGGGCGCATGAAGCGCCCTCGTTCAACATCGGCGCCGAATATCGCAAGGATCAGATCGACTACGTGCCGGACGAAATATCCCAAAGCGGCGACCTCGGTGGAGCGCCGTCAAATCCGGAGATTCATGGGTCCACCAAGGTGAAGGAGCTGTTTGCGGAAGCCCAGATTCCGATTGTCACGGATGGGCTCGTCAAGCGGCTCGCATTTGAATTGGGATATCGGCTTTCCTGGTACAGTGCGTCCGATTCCGATTTCTCGACCGATTCATACAAAATCGCGCTTGATCTTACTGCAGTCACCGGCGTCAGATTGCGGGCAAGCCAGCAACGTGCCGTGCGCGCTCCGAACATTGTTGAGCTTTTCACGCCCTCAATTGAGGACTTCTTCCTTGATGACCCGTGCGCAGGATTTTCACCAAAGGCGACAGTGGCGCAGTGCGCACTGACCGGACTTTCACCCGCGCAATATGGGCAGGTCATCCCGATACCAGAGGAAAGCGGCATAGCCGATTACAACGCAATCTATGCAGGCAACCTCGATCTTCAGCCGGAAATCGCCAAAACGCGAACCGCAGGGCTCGTGCTGGAGCCTGCTTTCCTGCACGGCCTTACCGCGACGATCGACTGGTGGGAAATCCGGCTCGAGGATGCCGTTGCATATGTTCCCGGCGACACGATCGTCGCCAATTGCATGGGAACCGAAGATCCCACCTTTTGCGAGCGAATCCATCGGGATGCCAACGGTTCGCTGTGGCTGTCGCCCGAGGGATTCATTGACACGCGGCTGTTCAATATCGGCTCGCTCGAGCTCCAGGGCGTCGACATCGGGATCAACTACCGACGCGACCTTGGCCGGTTCGGCTCCGCCAACCTAGAATTCAACGGCAGCTACCTTCACGAGTATATCGTCGACAATGGCGGCCTGTCGGAGTCGTTCGATTGTGCAGGACGTTACGGGTTTGACTGCTTCAACCCGATCCCCGACTGGCGTCACACTGCCCGGCTGACATGGGAAGGCCGTCAGGGAATCTCCGTTTCGCTGAACTGGCGCTATACGGCCGAATTGAAGTACCGGCCTTTCCCCGATGAGGTGCCGCTGGTTCCCCTGAAGGTGCCCGACCAAAGCTTCTTCGATCTTGCCGCGGTCTTTCGCGTCGAACCTGACTACACACTGCGACTTGGCGTCAACAATATCTTCGATCGCGAACCGCCGCTTACAATCCCTTGCGTGGGTCCCTGCAACGGCAACACCTTCCCGCAATGGTATGATCCGCTCGGCCGCAACTTTTTCGCAGGATTCACAGTCAATTTTTAGGTTCCGCGGCGGATAGGCTGAAATGCCCGAGCTCGGCCCGCTCCAGTTTGACGCGGTCCAGTATCTTTTGCCGGGCGGCCACGAACCGCGGCTCCCCTTTGAGTAATGCAAAGGACGGATCGGTAAGCAGGTCGGTCGGAAGCAGTGGCACGTCCGGAATCCATCCGGTTTGCACGGCTGCTTCCAGATACCGCAGCGCTTCGTCCTTTCGGCCTTGTGCGGCATAGACCCGGGCCAGATAGGCCTCGTCCAGTGCCACCGCCATTCTCGGCCCTTTCGCCCGCTTTAAGGAGGCCTTGAGAACAGCTCCAGCAGCGGCAAGCAGCCGATCGGCCCCTGCGCGATCTCCCGTTTGGCGGAGTGCCAGCGCAATTGTCGGTCCCAATGCGGCCAGACCAGATTCTCCCGCGACCGCCTGGAACTCGGAAGGTGAAGAAGCAACCGAGCGATACATTTTTGCGAGTTGCCCTCCACGCCCGCTCAGCATGTAGACCCGGCAAGCCGCATCCGCCATCGGTTGCGACGTGAAGAATTGTCGTGGCGAAAGATTCATCGCTTCGACGACGTCCAGCCCGCGCGGGTCGTTGCGCCATAGGTATGGCGAAGGTGGAGGCACCGTGAAATTTTCCTCGACTTCTTCGAAGTATCCCAATTTCAACAAGGTGAAGGCGAGCGAATAACCGAGGACCCCGCGCTTGTCCGGCGGCACCGCATTGAAGGTCGTGATGCCGATCCGCGCTGCTTCCGAAAAATTGCCCTTCACGTTTTCGGTTTCGATCCCGACCATTCCTGCCATCAGTGTCGAACCGAGCCGCTCGAGCCTCTGCCTCTCCCGCTCTCCCTCGGCAAAATTCCCTGCGTCAAGGTACATCGCCAGCCTGTTCAGAATCGCGGGCCACCACAGTGGTTCGATCTCGAGAATTTTCGAGAAGAGCGCTAGCTTTTCAGAATATTGCTCCTCCGGGTCCAAGCTTGCGGCAAGCCAATTCGTGGCTTCGACGTCACTTGGATCGAGTGCAATGGCCTTTCGCAACGCAGACTGTGCGGTCGGACCCTTCCCCTCCAATGCAAAGCCAAGTGCAGCGTATCCAGCTGCAAGGTTGGGAGCGAGAGCAATTGCCCGGCGGGCATATGATTCCGCTAGTTTTGAGTCATCTCGGGCCGATGCCGGTGTCGCCGTCTTTTGCCCCTGCGCTGCGGCTCGCGCCGCTGCATCTTGATTGATTCCGAAGGCGGTAGCCACGGACAGCGTCGCCCATCCCGGTGCAAAATTCGGGTCCATCGCGACGACTCTTTTAAGTTGATCCATGGCTTCGATATAGCGCGCGACCTCTCGGTCACGGATCTTCCTGCGGGCGTCGCTATAGAGGGCATAAACCTCACCCGTCGTGGCAATGTTTTCCGGTTTGACCCCGCCGCCTCTGGCGAGCCGCCCTCGAATGCGCCCTTCGATCAGCTGGGCGATCTCGGATTGCAGCGCAAAGACGTCGTCGAGCTTGCGATCGAATGTCTGGCTCCAGATCTGCGCGCCGTCCTTCGATCGCACCAGGCTGGTGTTGATGCGTACCCGGCCGGTCGATGTGCGGACGCTCGCCTCGACGAGATAGTCGGCCGCCTTCCGGGCGGCGGCGCTTCCCATTTCCGCAATTTCTTTGGACGTATTCGGCCCGAGCACGACCAGTTGGGGGTTGCGTGACAATGCGTGCCGCGTGTCTTCCCATATGCCGGCCACAAGTCCCTCGTCGCTCCCGCCGATATTCTTGAACGGCAGAACTGCCACACGCGGAGGCTTGTCATTGCTCGACCCGATCATCCGCGGCAGGAAGAATATGGCTGCGACAACCAGCAGTAACAGCATCGCCATCGCTGCCATCGCCGATCGCCGATCCATGCGAAGGCGGCTCTTTACAGGCGCCGGTTCTGTTGCCTGCGGTGAGGCACCGGAAACGACCGCAGTGACGCCATCGACCAGCTTGGTCCAACCGCGATGCTTGCGGTTGCCACGCCAGCTGGTGAGGTCGGCGCACTGGATCTGGTTGAAGGGCATCGGTGGCAACGTGCCGTCGAGCTGCGCCTGGACGAGCTTGTTTTCTGTCCGCGCGAAATCCGCCTCCGCTCGAACCCACTGCGATTGCGCGGCATCCTTGGACCACAGCACGACCACTGCTGCTGCGCTTCGAAGCCGCTGCTCGATGATGTCGGTATAGGCGCGGTGGGTGGGAAGCTGGTCATCCCACCAGGCCTCGAAACCGCTTGCCTTCAATCCGCTGGCGACGCGCCGTGCGACGTCCTCATTTGCTCTCGCATAGCTAATGAAGACTTCTGCCAAGCCGCAGCCCCCACAACACTCGCGGCTGCTATAGCAATGCCCGGCGGGAAAGTCCGCTTTCCCCTGAAAAAGCGTTGCCGACTGCTACCATATCTTCACGCGTTTTTCCGGCGGCAGGTACAGCTTGTCGCCCGGCTGCACGTTGAAGGCCGTGTACCAGGCGTCGAGATTGCGTACCGTGAGCGCGCGATACTGGCCGGGCGCGTGGCCGTCGGTCGCGATGCGCTGGCGAAGCTGGGCTTCGCGCATCTTGGTCGCCCAGGACTGGGCATAGGCGATGAAAAAGCGCTGGTCCCCAGTGAAGCCGTCGATGACTGGCGCCTCCTTGCCGCCCAGCGACGCCTTGTAAGCGTCGTATGCGGCAGCGAGGCCGGCAACGTCGGCGATATTTTCGCCTAGCGTCAAATTGCCCTTCACGTGAAGGCCCGGGAAGGGCTCGTACGTGTCATACTGGTCCGATAGCGCCTTGGCGTTCTTCTTGAACGTCGCAAGATCGTTTGGAGTCCACCAGTTTCGCATGAGGCCGGTGGAATCGAACGCCGCTCCAGCGTCGTCGAAGCTGTGGCTGATTTCGTGGCCGATGACGCCGCCGATCGCGCCGTAATTATAGGCTGGGTCCGCTTTTGCATCGAAGAACGGCCGCTGGAGGATTCCGGCCGGGAAGTTGAGCCCGTTCTGGACCGGCAGATTGACCGCGTTGACCAGCTGCGCATTCATCCACCACTCGTTCTTGTCGAGCGGCTTGCCGATCTTGGCCAGCTGCTGAGCATAGCGGAGCTTCGCCGCGGCCTGCCGGTTGGCATAGGCTGAATCCGCGGCAACGCTGAGCGACGAATAGTCGCGCCACGTATCCGGATAGCCGACGCCGACGGCCATCGTTTCGACCTTCTTCTTGGCCTCGGCTTTCGTGGCCGGAGCCATCCAGGTCAGACCGTCGATCCTGCGGACGAAGGCGCCCTTGATGTTGGTCACCATGTCCTGGATCGCAGCCTTGGCAGAGGCCGGGAAGTAGCGATCGGTATAGAGCTTGCCGAGGGCATCGCCGATACTGAGGTTGACCGCTTCGATTGCCCGCTTTTCACGCGGCCGCTGTTGCTCGGTTCCGAGCAATTCCTTGTTGTTGAACGCGAAGCTCAGTTGGTCGAGCTTGCTTGGAAGCACATCGGCATTCTGGTTGATCTGGTGGAAGGCCAGCCAGTCCTTCCAACTCTCCAGAGGCTCGGACCCAACCAGTGCCGCAAGGCGCGGGATCGCCGTCGCATCGAATGCGTCGAACTTCTGCTGCTGGCCGAGCTGCGCGGCCTCGAAGAACGCCTTCCAGTCCAGCCCGGGCGCCTTCTTGGTAAAATCGGCCTGGGTCCAGATCTGCTTGGCCTTGGACCAATCGTCGCGCTCTTCGCGGGTCGCGTGGGCACGGGCGATCTTCAGCTCGAGGTCCCAGATGCGCTGCGCCTTGGCCTGAGCGTCGGCAACGCCTGCAGCGGCCAGCATATCGCCGATATACTTGCGATACGCCGCCTGGTGCGCCTGCATGTCAGGCTCGGTCGACAGATAATATTCGCGCTCGGGCATGCCGAGCCCGCCCTGCATCAAATAGGGCATGACCTCACGCTCGGCGAGCGCTTGCGAGACAAATACGCCGAACAGATTTTCGGTCGACATATCGGTGGCGTTCAACGGGTCGACATCGGCGCGAACCGTGCCCCCGATCTCCCGGGCAAGTTCCGTCTTGTCCTTGATTGCGGCGATGCGTTGCAGATCGCCCTGGATCGGTGTCATGCCAAGCCGGTCGATCGCTGCAGTATCGAGATAGGCATTATAAAATGCCTTCACTCGCGCCGCGTCGGATCCAGCGGCCGGTTCGGATTTCTCCAGCTCAGCGATCAATGTGTCGAGATTCTTCTCGGTCTCGTCGTTCGCGGTCGCGTGGCTGCCGATCCGCGACTTGTCGGCCGGAATCTCGCTATTCTTCATCCAGCTGCCGTTGGCGTAGAGGAAGAAATCGTCGCCCGGCTTCACGCTCTTGTCCATCGCAGCCAGGTCGATTCCGGATGCTGCGCCCTGGGCCTGCTCGGCCTTCTCTTCGCCCATGCGGCAGGCGGTGGCGGTGACGGCCAGACTGGCGCTGGCGAGCATCAGGGCGATGATCTTGGTACGCATTTCTTGTCTCCTGGTCGCGGCCGGTCTGTCGCCGCCGCTTTGCAAGTCGCATCGGGGACGCTACGCGCGGAGTTCCAGAAGGTTTCGACAAACGGGGATGTGGCAGGCATGAGCGGACCGCGGCTCGATACGAAGATCGACCTGTCATCCGAGGAATCGCGCGCCAGGGCCGCGCACAACCGCGCGCTCGCCGAAAGGCTCCGCAAGGATGTCGCCAAGGCTGCCAGGGGCGGGCCCGAGAAACATCGCGAGCGCCATGTGTCGCGCGGCAAGCTGCTACCTCGCGAACGCGTCGAACGGCTCCTGGACCCTGGGTCACCCTTCCTTGAGATCGGGCAGCTTGCCGCTTGCGACCTCTATCATCGCGAGGTGCCCGGCGCGGGGATGATCGCCGGCATCGGCCGAGTGTCCGGGCGGCAGGTGATGATCGTTGCCAATGACGCGACGGTGAAGGGCGGCACTTACTATCCGTTGACGGTCAAGAAGCATCTCCGCGCGCAGGAGATTGCCGAGGCAAACCGGCTTCCCTGCATCTACCTGGTCGACAGCGGCGGGGCCAATCTGCCGCACCAGGCCGAAGTGTTCCCCGACCGCGATCACTTCGGCCGGATCTTCTTCAACCAGGCGCAGATGAGTTCGAAGGGCATCGCCCAGATCGCTTGCGTGATGGGCAGCTGCACGGCAGGCGGCGCCTACGTCCCGGCGATGAGCGACGAGAGCGTCATCGTCCGCAACCAGGGCACTATCTTCCTCGCCGGTCCGCCATTGGTGAAGGCAGCGACGGGCGAGGAGATTTCGGCCGAAGAGCTGGGCGGCGGCGATCTCCATGCGCGGAAATCCGGCGTGGTCGATCACCTTGCCGAGAATGACGAACATGCGCTGACTATCGTCCGCGACATCGTTTCTCACCTAGGCAGCGAGGCAGGAGCAGATGTCGAAATTCGCGAGCCGCGGCCGCCGCTGTACGACGCGGAGGAACTCTATTCGATCATCCCGGAGGACGTCCGCGCGCCCTATGACGTGCATGAAGTGATCGCTCGGATCGTCGACGGCAGCGAGTTCCACGAGTTCAAGCCGCTTTTCGGAAGCTCGCTCGTGTGCGGCTTCGCCCATATCTGGGGCATTCCGGTCGCGATCCTCGCCAACAACGGCGTATTGTTCAGCGAGAGCGCGGTGAAGGGCGCGCACTTCATCGAGCTCGCCTGCCAGCGGCGCATACCCCTGCTGTTCCTGCAGAACATCTCGGGCTTCATGGTCGGCGGCAAATATGAGGCGGAGGGCATCGCCAAGCATGGCGCCAAGCTGGTCACCGCCGTCGCCACCGCGACCGTGCCCAAGGTTACAATATTGATCGGCGGCAGCTTCGGGGCCGGCAACTACGGCATGTGCGGTCGTGGCTATAGCCCGCGCTTCCTGTTCACCTGGCCCAACAGCCGGATCAGCGTCATGGGCGGCGAGCAGGCGGCGAGCGTGCTGGCCACCGTCCATGCCGATGCAGCCAAATGGACGGCGAAAGAGGCGGAGGCGTTCAAGCAGCCGATCCGCGACGATTATGAGGCGCAGGGGAACCCGTGGCACGCAACCGCGCGGCTATGGGACGACGGGATCATCGACCCGGTCCAGACGCGCGACGTACTCGGCCTGGCCTTCGCGGCGTGCCTCAACGCGCCGATCCCGGAGAAGCCGCAATTCGGCGTGTTCAGAATGTAAGGAGGGGTTCGATGCCGATCATAATCTTTCTGGCAGCTTCCTTGGCCCTGTCTGAGCCCTCGCCAGCATCCGATGAGCGAACCCAGGTCATCGCCGCGGCAGACCAATTCCTCGCGGCGATCAATAGCAACGACGCTGAAGCGCTTCGGCGGATGGCGATACCTGCAGGCATGAATATCTCATTGCGTTACCAGTCGGATGGCAGCTCCAACCTTCGGGTGAAATCGAACGCCCAGCAGGTGACGGAGACGAAGGCTGAAACGCGCAGGTTCACAGAGAAATATTGGGATCCGACGGTCCTGATCCACAATGGAATCGCGATCTTCTGGGCACCCTATTCCTTTGATATCGACGGGAAGCGCTCACATTGCGGCGTTGACCAGTTCGACTTCATCAAGGTGGACGGTGAGTGGAAGCTGGCGAGCGCGATGTGGACCGTCGAGCCCGACGGTTGTCCCGAGGAATAGCGGCTTACGATGACCAGAGGTCTGATCTTGCTGGCTGGCGTTGCACTGACCTCCTGTGGGCAACGGGCTCAGCCAGAGAGCAATTCGGTAACGGCTGCGAATATTGTCGAACAGGCTCCCGCCAAATGCCCTCGGCCCGAGCTGGCCTTGGCAGATGGCGCCGAGCTTCAGTCTGACTTGCTGGAGGAAGCGAAGGCGAATTTCATCACTGCCTATCAGCGTGCCTGCGACAAGAATCTGCTCAAGGATCGGCCACTGATCGATCCTAAGGCATCCAATCAGAACCGCATCTTCTTGATCAATGCACCGGAGGCTAATGTCGCTTCCATCTACTTGAGCGACGTCGACGGCAGCCGGATGGTGCTGGAATATCCCTTCCTGACGACCGACGGAAAATCGCAGGTGCCAACGGCTGACGAGTT
>DASTVY010000198.1:0-4805 GCA_035758865.1 Sphingomicrobium sp.
CGACCGGCGATGGCGACGGCCGGCGCTTGTCGTCATAGTCGTAGAAGCCGGCGCCCTTTTTCTGGCCCCAACGGTCGATCGCGCAGAGGGCATCGCGGATATTTTCGATGCGGGTCGGATCGCGGTGCCAGCCGATGTCGACCCCGGCGAGGTCGGCCATCTGGAACGGCCCCATCGGCATGCCGAATTCGACATGGACGCGGTCGACCTGCTCCGGCGTCGCGCCCTCAAGCAGCAGCTTGGTCGCCTCGACCTGGCGCGGCATCAGCATTCGGGTGCCGATGAAGCCGTGACATACGCCGGCAATGACCGCGACCTTCTTGATGCGCTTCGACAGCTGCATGGCGGTGACGAGCACATCGGGCGCAGTTTTCGCACCGCGGACGATCTCCAGCAGTTTCATTACATTGGCCGGCGAGAAGAAGTGCAGGCCGACGACGTCCTGCGGCCGCGACGTCGATGCTGCAATCTCGTCGATGTTCAGATAGCTGGTGTTGGAGGCGAGGATCGCGCCCTGCTTGGCAATCTTGTCGAGCCTACCGAACACCTCTTTCTTGATGTCCATCTGCTCGAACACCGCCTCGATGATCAGATCGCAGTCGGCGAGCGCGTCGAAGTCGAGGGTAGGCTTTAGCAGTCCCAACGCCTGTTCGACCTGCTCCCCGGTCATTCGACCCTTGGCTGCGGTCGCCTCATAATTCTTGCGCATGATTCCGGTACCGCGATCGAGCGCGTCCTGGGCCATCTCGACGATGGTCACCGGGATTCCGGCGGACAGGAAATTCATCGAAATGCCGCCACCCATCGTGCCGGCGCCGATCACTCCGACCTTCTTCACCACGCGCGGCTGGGTGTCCTCGGGGATGTTCTCGATCTTTGCCGCCTTGCGCTCGGCGAAGAAGAAATATTGCTGCGCCTTTGACTGGGTGCCGGACATCAGCCCCATGAACAGGTTGCGCTCGTCGATGACTCCTTCGGCATAGGGCTTGGCCACTGCCGCCTCGACCGCCTTGATATTGGCTTCGGGCGCCTCGAAGCCGCGGAATTTCTTGGCGTTGGCCTTGCGGAATTCGTCGAAGATCGCCGGGTTGTCGCGGGCGACCTGAAGCTTGTCGTCGCGCTCGCTCGACTTGGGCAGCGGACGCACCTCGCGCACCTCCTCGGCCATCGCAACCGCATGCTGGACGAGCTCGCCTTCGACGATCCGGTCGATCAGGCCAACGTCATAGGCGTCCTTGGCCGAGACCATCGCGCCGGACGTGCACATCTCCAGCGCCTTCTGGACGCCAGCCACGCGCGGCAAGCGCTGGGTCCCGCCCGCACCCGGGAGCAGGCCGAGCTTGACTTCCGGAACGCCCAGCTTCGCGTCCTTGACGGCGATACGGTAATGGCAGCCGAGCGCCACTTCCAGCCCGCCGCCGAGGGCGGTGCCGTGGATCGCCGCGACCACCGGCTTGGAGCAATTCTCGATCGCATCGACCACCATCGGAAGCCACGGCATCACCGGCGGCTTGCCGAATTCTGTGATGTCAGCGCCGGCGAAGAAGGTCTGACCTTCGCAGCGGATGACGACCGCCTTGATCGCCTCATCACCTTCCGCCTCTTCGATCGCAGCGACCAGGCCCTGGCGGACCGCCGCGCCGAGCGCGTTGACCGGGGGGTTGTTCGACGTGACGATCAGCACGTCACCATGGCGCGTCGTCGAAATGGGGCTGGTGGTCGGCTTGTCGATCACGTCGGTCATTGGTCTTTCCTTCAATTCTTTGCCGGCGGCCGGATTGGAACAGCTTCTGAAAGGGTCACTAAATTCACTAAATGCATGGGGACAGGCGCCATTTTTGTGAAGTTAGCGCGATGGAAGCGTTGGAATTCGAACGAACAGGCAGGCAGCCCAGGCGCATGGCTGCATTCTACCCCGCCACGGCCAATGTAGGACAGCGGAATACTCACGTCGTCGTCCGCCCATAGCTCTGGTGGTTGAAAGGGTGTGACGCGCTTAGGCCGCCATCGACCACGATCGCCTGTCCGTTGACATAGCTGGATTCGTCCGAGGCGAGGAACAGCGCTGCATTGGCAATCTCGATCGGCGCGCCACCGCGCTTCAGCGGGTTCAACCGGCCGATCTGGTCCTGCTGGCCCTTCGCTCGTGCGCGCTCGTAAATCAGCTCGGTCATGCCGGTCTCGATCAGCCCGGGGCAAATGGCATTGACGCGGATATCCGCGCCGACCAGCTGCGTCGCGGCGACCTTCACCAGGTTGATGACTCCAGCCTTCGACGCCGAATAGGCCGGGCCGCCGGCGCCGGAGCGAAGGCCTGCAACCGACGCGGTAGCGATGATCGATCCCCTGCCCCGCTCCTTCATTGCCGGAGCGGCATATTTGATCGCCAGGAACGGGCCGATCAGGTTGACCCGCAAAATCTCGGCCCACTCGTCGGAATCCTGCTCGAAGATGCTCGAAAAGCCGCCGGAAATCCCGGCATTGGCGAAGAAGATGTCGAGTCCGCCATGGTCTCGAACCGTATGGGCTACCAGAGCCTCGACCTGTTCCTCATCGCCCGCATCGCATTCGAAATCACTGCCGCGGAGGTCCGCGCCGACCACGGTCGCACCTTCGCGCCGGAACAGATCGACGGTCGCCTTGCCGATGCCGGAGCCGGCACCGGTGACGATCGCGACCTTTCCGGCGAGGCGAGCCATCAGAGTCCGACTCCGATCGTGCTTCCGCCGTCGACGATCATGGTCTGCCCAGTCATGAAGGTTGACGCGGGCGAAGCCAGATAGACCGCTGCCCCGGCAATCTCGTGAGGCTCGCCGATGCGGCGAAGCGGCGTGGATCGCGTCACGGCCTTCAGCGTGTCTGGATTCTCCCACAGCGCCCGTGCGAAGTCGGTCTTCACGAGGCCCGGGGCGATGCAGTTCACGCGCACTCCCTTGGGCCCGAACTCGGCGGCCAGGTTGCGGGCCAGCTGGAAATCCGCCGCCTTGGAGATGTTGTAGGCGCCGATCATGGTCGAGCTGGTGAGCCCGCCGATCGACGAGACGATGATGATCGAGCCCTCGCCGCGCTCCAGCATTTCCGGAGCGACCATCGAGATCAGCCAATGGTTGGCGATGACATTATTGTCGAGGATCTTGCGGAACTGGTCGTCGCTGATCCCGGCCATCGGTCCGTAATAGGGATTGGACGCCGCATTGCAGACCAGCACGTCGATCCGGCCGAACGCCTTGCGCGTCTGGTCGACGAGGTTCTGCAGCCCTTCCTTGTCGGAAATATTGGCCGCGACGGCGATCGCCCGGGGTTCGTCCGCCTTGGCGCCATGCTGGGCATTGATCGCGTGGGCGACTTCGTCACAGGCGTCCTGCTTGCGGCTGGAGATCACGACTTTCGCACCATGCTCGGCCATGGCTGCGGCGATGGCGAGGCCGATCCCGCGCGACGATCCGGTGACGATCGCAACCTTGCCGGTCAGGTCGAACAGGCGAGGACAGGTCATGCGAGCGCCTCCGCATGCTTGGCATATTCGTTCAATGCGATCGAACGGTTGTGAACTTCGTCCGGCCCGTCGGCCAGTCGCAAGGTGCGGATTCCCGCCCAGCTTGCGGCAAGCAGCGTATCCTGGCTGACTCCGGCGCCTCCGAAGGCCTGGATCGCATCGTCGATTATCTGAAGGGCCATGCGCGGCGCCTTCACCTTGATCATCGCGATCTCGGCCTTTGCCGCCTTGTTTCCGACCTTGTCCATCATGTCCGCGGCCTTGAGACAGAGCAGGCGCGTACAATCGATCTCGATCCGCGCGTCCGCCACCCTTTGCTCCCAGACGCTATGCTCGGATAGGCGCTTGCCGAATGCGGTGCGCGACTGGAGCCGTCGGCACATCAGGTCGAGCGCCTCCTCGGCCGCACCGATGGTCCGCATGCAGTGATGGATGCGTCCGGGGCCGAGGCGGCCCTGGGCGATCTCGAACCCCCTGCCCTCGCCAAGCAGAAGGTTGGACGCGGGGATGCGGACATCCTTCAGCTCAATTTCCATGTGGCCGTGCGGCGCATCGTCATAGCCATAGACCGACAGGAAGCGCTCGATCGTGATGCCCGGCGCATCCATCGGCACGAGGATCATCGACTGCTGCTGATGGTTGCGAGCCTCGGCGTCGGTCTTTCCCATGAGGATCGCGACCTTGCACCGCGGGTCGCCCGCGCCCGACGACCACCATTTGCGGCCGTTGATGACATAATTGTCGCCATCGCGATCGATCCGGCATTCGATGTTGGTCGCGTCCGACGAGGCGACGCCCGGCTCGGTCATCAGGAAGGCGGAGCGGATCTCGCCGCGCATTAATGGCGCCAGCCATTCATCCTTCTGCTCGCGCGTGCCGTAGCGATGAAGCACCTCCATGTTGCCAGTGTCGGGGGCAGAGCAGTTGAAGACCTCCGCCGACCAGAGGATCCGGCCCATTTCCTCGGCGCACAGCGCATATTCGAGGTTGGTCAGCTGCTCCCCTTCGAATTCGAAACTCTCGTCAACGTGCTGAAGCGCGCCGCCGGGCGGCATGAACAGATTCCACAGGCCCGCCTCCCTCGCTCTTGGCTTCAGATCCTCGATCAGCTGCAGCGGCTGCCAGCGGTCGCCGCTGTCGATCTCTTTCTTGTAATCCGCGACTCGCGGGCGAACATGCTGGTCAATGAACTGGCGGACCCGGTCGCGGAAAAAAGCCTGACGTTCCGTAAGGTCAAAATCCATCGCCAAGCTCTCCCTTGCGCGGTGCCGCTTTCCGGTTCCACAACGGCGCTAGGACTCTCATTCGC
>DASTVY010000271.1:0-2621 GCA_035758865.1 Sphingomicrobium sp.
CGCGCAAGCGAAAGGCCGTGCCGAGATTTTTTCCAATTATCGCCTACGCGTTGCCGACGTAATCAGGGACTATGGCATGAACGAACGCGAGCAGGTTCCAAGCGATAGTCGCAAGGTACACGGAGGGTAAGATCAGAGTTAGATTTGAGCGAGCGCTCGGTTAGCAGCCATGGACCCGATTTATTAGGCCTAGTGTGGGCGGCTAAATACCCGACGTACCTACCGTGGCGTAATATCGCATTCCGCAAGATCCGCGAGCTGATCTGAGCGCAGCCGAGCGCCGACGAGGGCGCACTGTTCCGGGCAAGCGGTCTCCAGGTTGGCTCGGCATTGCGTCGCCAGCCGCCAGCCGCGCGAGAAGAAAGGTGTTCTCGGGCTCGTTGCGGGCAAGCGCGACCACTACAGACTTGTTCATTCAGGATCTGCGCGGCTGGTGCCGCGCCGGAGATCAACAGATGCGCTGTCAGAAATTGCCGTCAGAGTCGTGTGATGGCGACCGCACGGATGACGATTTCATCCTGGGAGAAGGTCTGCTCAAGCCGATGCCGATATGCCTCCCACCAGGGGCGGTCGAGCGTATCCGTCATGACCTCGAAAACGACGATGTCGTCATGCACCGTCGCTCCCTTGGCCTGGATGCTGCCTTGGGCGGGCGCGCGTGTGAAAGCGGTGATGCCGCCGAACCGGCGTGTCAACTCTTCCCGCACGTCCGCGTATTTATGCGCAGCGAAGGGCCGTCCTTCGTTGTCCGCAACCGGCAACAGGATCTCAACGAGATGCACGGTTCACCTCACAGCCATCGTGCGAAACGTGACGGAGTAGCGCACCATCTCCACTGGCGGGATGCTGTGCTCCCAGACGTGGCGGGACTCACCTGACATCAGGTAAAGCGACCGCGGCTCTGCTTGGAGTGTATAGCGCTCCCAACCGCCTTCGGTCTTGCGACGAAACCGGAACTTGCAAGCCGAGAGCAGAGACAGGCCGAAAACCTGATCGAAGTGGGGTTTGTCGCGATGCCAGCCAATTCCGACGCCGACGTCATATTCGGTGAACAACACCTGCCGGATCGCCGTGACCGCCAGGCCTTGCCAAGCCTCGACCCTCGCAATCACAGGCGCGATCCAGGCCGGAAGGTCCTTGGCCTTTACGAGCTTTTGCTGGCTGTAGTCGAAACGCCAGCCGAACGATGCGACCCGCCGCTTACCCTCAAACGCGCCAAACTGGAACGGTTCAAGCGGCAAGGAGCGAATGCGCGCAACGAGCTCGCGCTCGTCGCGCTCGGAAATGAAATCGGGTTGATAGCGCAGGCCCTCGGGAGCCGGTGACGGATTGGAAAAAAGGGAGAGCTGCTCGCGCACCGGGAATTATTTCGCCGTTTCCTTGCGTGCCCCCCTGAAGGGCTGCTGACGCAGTATTTTTCTGCCGGCGTCAGAGAAGCGGCTTCCCGCCGGTTACGGCAATCGTCGCGCCCGAAACGTAACTGGACATCGGGTCGGCAAGCATCACGTAAGCGGTCGCGAGTTCCGCCGGCTGGCCGGGACGTTTCATCGGCACGTTCTTGCCGAACGCGGCGACGGTATCTTCGGACATCGTCGATGGGATCAACGGAGTCCAGATCGGGCCTGGAGCGACCGCGTTCGCACGGATGCCCTTCTCCGCAAGGAGCTGTGCCAGACCTGCCGTAAAGTTCTGGATCGCGCCTTTGGTCGTGGCATAGGCGAGTAAGGTGGGGTTCGGTACGTCCGCATTGATGGATGCCGTGTTGATGATCGCGCTGCCTTCCTTCATGTGCGGAACGGCTGCTTTCGTCAGATAAAACATGGCGTGGATATTGACCCGGAAGGTGAGCTCCCATTCCTCGTCGGAAATATCCTCGATCGATTTGAAGGTGGCCTGGTGGGCGGCATTGTTGACGAGAATGTCAACGGTGCCGAGCTCCTTGATAGCGGTGTCGATGATTTTGCGGCAATGTCCCGATGATCCGATATCGCCGGCGATGAGCACCGCTTTTCGCCCCGCCTCTTCGACCAGTCGCTGCGTCTCCTTGGCATCCTCATGCTCATTCAGGTAGGCGATGACGATGTCCGCGCCTTCGCGGGCATAGGCGATCGCAACCGCGCGGCCGATGCCGCTGTCGCCGCCGGTGATGACGGCTTTCTTGCCCGCCAGTTTGTTGCTGCCGCGGTACGAATCTTCGCCGTGATCGGGCCTGGGTTTCATCGCGTCTGTTCGGCCGGGCATCGGCTGATGCTGTCGCGGAAACGGAGGACGAGGGCGCTCATGCTGGTTCATGACGATCACACGCGTTGGAGGAAGTCGCCCGCGGGCGAAGCTAAGCCCTTAACCGCCGGCCGGAAGGGGAGTTCCTGTGCCCGTTCATGATTGTCCTCCCGGCCAGGTGCGCAGCCGTCGGACAGGGCACAGACTTGCGCGGTCGGCTCCAAGGCTCGAGCGGCCCGCGATCAGCTCCGAGGACCACTCGCGACTGCAGCAGCCATCCTTCCGATCGTTGTGAATCGGAACTTTTTGCGCAATGCCGCTTTGTTCCCCGTTGTCGGGGAGAAAGAGCAATGGCAGTCAACAAAACGCAGGTCCGACCCTGGGAGGATTCCCTCGCATCT
>DASTVY010000307.1:0-5983 GCA_035758865.1 Sphingomicrobium sp.
TCGACGTCGCTGCGCACGGCGAGGAGGCGTTCGCGGATGCGGTCATCGCCGCGGCCGAGAGGGCGCAATCGGTTAGGGCTTGAGCAGCTGGAGAAATAACCACTGCCGGATCGCGGAGGTGAGGTTCGGGATCGGCCTCGCTTCCAGCCGCGCAGAGTCGATGTCAGCGATCAGCGCGTTGACCGGCTTTCCCGCGTCGCCGGCCGCCCGTTCCAGCGCGGCCCAGAACATCGGCTCCAGGCTGATGGATGTCTCGTGGCCGGCAATCGTCACCGACCTCTTCTGCGGCGTTCCGAATGAGCGCGGGGCGCTCATCAGTACATGTGCTGTCCGCCGTTGATCGAAAGCGTCGAGCCGGTGATGAAGCCGGCGTTTTCGTCGACGAGAAACGACACGCCGCGGGCGATCTCGTCGGCGCGGCCCAGGCGGTTGACCGGGATGCGGGAGATAATTTTGCCAAGCACTTCCTGCGGGACGGCAGCGACCATGTCGGTGTCGATGTAGCCGGGCGCGATGGCATTGACGGTCACGCCGGCACGCGCACCTTCCTGGGCCAGCGCCTTGGTGAAGCCGTGGATGCCGGACTTGGCCGCGGCGTAGTTTACCTGTCCGTACTGCCCGGCCTGCCCGTTGATCGACCCGATGTTGACGATCCGCCCATAGCCGCGGCCGGTCATGCCCTCCCAGACGGCCTTGGCCATGTTGAAGCAGCCGCCGAGGTTCGTATCCATCACCTCCTGCCACTTCTGGTGATCCATGCGCTTCATTGTCGTGTCGCGGGTGATGCCTGCATTGTTGACCAGCACGTCGACCGGGCCGACCTCGGCTTCGACTTGCGCGACGCCCTTCTGGCACGCCTCGTAGTCGGACACGTCCCACTTGTAGGCGGGAATGCCGGTGCGCTCGGTGAACTCCCGGGCACGCTCTTCATTGCCGGCGTAATTCGCAGCGACTTTCATCCCCTGATCGCGGAGCGCGACGCTGATCGCCTCGCCGATTCCCCGGGTCCCGCCAGTCACGATCGCAACGCGTGCCATGAGTTCTCTCCCTGTCTCTCTCCAGGAAGCCGCTTATGGCTGTGACAGCCAGCCTGCAAGTTCACGGCGCACGAGCGCCTCCAGCATGGTTATGCCTTCGGCTGAGTCGTTCAGGCATTCAAGGCGCGCGAAGGCTTCGCCGCCATTCGAGAGGAACGTCTCGCGGCCGCGAATGCCAAGCTCTTCGACTGTCTCCACGCAGTCAGCCGAGAATCCTGGCGCGGCTATGGCGATTCGGGTCACTCCCTCTCCCGGATATGCTGCAAGGACTTGGTCGGTCGCAGGTTCGAGCCATTTCGCCCGGCCGAAGCGCGACTGGAATGCGATATCGGTCTGAATGCTGAGCTGTTCGGACAGCAGTCGTGCGGTCTTCTGGCAGTGGCAATGATAAGGATCGCCGAGCTCAAGCGTCCTTTGCGGCATTCCGTGGAAACTGAGCAGCAGCCTCTGCGGCTCGAAATCGAGTGCCGCGATCTGCCGTTCGAGGCTTCCCCTCAATGCACCAATATGGAGTTCGTTGTCGTAATAGGGCGGCAGCGAGCGGAGCGCCGGCTGCCGCCGCATCTTCGCCAACGCGGCATAGACCGCGTCCATCGCGGTCGCGGTCGTTGCGGCGCAATATTGCGGATAGAGCGGTGCGACGAGGATCCGTTCGCATCCGAGAGCGATCAAATTCTCCAGCGAATTGCCGATTTCAGGATTGCCGTAGCGCATGGCGAAATCGACGATCACGTCTTCGCCAAGCCGCTCCTGCAAGGACTTGCTTTGCCGCCGAGTGATCGCCGCAAGCGGAGAGCCCTCCTCGGTCCACACCTGTTTGTACGCATGAGCGGATTTCTTCGGCCGGGTGCGCAGGATGATCCCGTGCAGGATCGGCAGCCACGCAACCCGCGGAATTTCGACGACTCGCGGGTCGCTGAGGAACTCCGCCAGATACTTGCGAACCGCCGCCGCCTCGGGCGCGTCGGGCGTCCCGAGGTTGATGAGCAGCACGCCGATCCGGCCGTGCTTCACGGACGGATGGTCGGCGGGTTTCAATTGCGGTGCTGCGCCTTGATGGCGACGCGATCGATCTTGCCGGTGCCGAGCTTCGGCAGGGGGTCCTTCACGAAGATGAAGCGCGCTGGAATCTTGAAGGCCGAAATGCGCGGCTCGAGGAAGGCCCTAAGCTCCTCGTCAGTCAAGTCACTGTCCTCGTGCGGGTAGATGACGGCCACCGGTACCTCGCCCAAGCGATCGTCAGGCATTCCGAAAACGCTAGCCTCGGCGACTGCGGGGCAGGCGTAGATCTCCGCCTCGACCTCGGCGCAGGCGATATTCTCGCCGCCGCGGATGATGATGTCCTTCTTGCGATCGACGATGAACAGATAGCCGTCATCGTCGATGTAGCCGACGTCGCCGGTGCGGACGTAGCCGTCGGGCGTGAAGGCGGCCTTGGTCGCTTCGGGGTCCTTCCAATAGCATTTGATGTTTGCCGCCGACCTGATCGCGATCTCGCCCCGTTCGCCGGACGGCAGATGCGCGTCGTCGGCTCCGAGGATCGCTAGTTCCACGAACGGCTTTTGCGCGCGTCCGGTAGAATCCGGTTTGGCGGCATAATTGCCCCAGAAGTTGGAGCAGCCGACGGCATTCGTTTCGGTCAGGCCATAGCCGAGCGCCGGCTGCGCCTTCGGGAACTCCTGCGCCAGCCGCTCGACGTGGCTGATGGGACGAGGCGCGCCGCCTGCCGCGATATCCGTCAACGAAGACAAATCGTATTTATCCCGGTCCGGATGGTTCATCAGCTCGAGGCTCATGGTCGGCACGCCGACGAAATAGGTGATGCCTTCCTTCTCGATCAGGCGAAGCGCCTCGCCGGCATCCCACTTCGGCATCATCACCATTGTGCGGCTGATGACGAAGCTGTTCAGCATCACAGGCACTTCTCCCGTGACGTGAAAAAGAGGCACGTTGATCAGTGTGCGCTTCGAAGTGGGCGCACGGTTCTCCTCGGTCATGATCCCGAGCAGGACCATCAGGCCGGTGGCATAGGCGTAGACTCCGGTCGTCACCGCGCGGTGGGTCGACAATGCTCCCTTGGATTCCCCGGTCGACCCCGACGTGAAGAGGACCGTCGCATCGTCCTCCGGCGCGACCTCCGGCAGCGGCGCGTCCGCGTCAGCACCGTCGAGCAAGGGCGCGAGCGCCCCCGCGAGATGTTCCTCGATCGGCAGAGTCACCAGCTGGCAGGTGCCGCAGACACCCTCGATCCGCTTCGCGCGCGGCGCATCGGCGATGATCAGGGTCGGCTCGACCATTTCGAGGGCGTGCTGCATTTCGTGCGGCTGCCACCATCCGTTTAGCAAGGTCGCGACCGCGCCCGCCTTGGCGATCGCCATGTAGCTGACCACCCAAGACGGGCAGTTCCGCATCGCGATGCCGACGCGGTTGCCTTTGCAGATTCCGCGGCTGACAAGCGCGTGGGCGAGCCGTTCGGACCAGTGGTCGAGGTCGGCGAAGGTCAAACGCTCTTCGCCCGCAACAATCCCTTCGACCTGAGCATTGAGCGCGCAAAAGGTACGGAAGAAGGTCGGAAGGGTGGCCGGGAAATTGGTGACGATCGCGCGGCCCTGCTCGTCCTCGCCGATGATCAGGCGGCCGCCGGGTCCCATGACCCGGGCCAGCATATCGTCGAACTTGAGGTCGAGTTCACTCGGCATCCCAATTCCTTTGCCTTTGCCCTTCGCAACCTTATGAGGCGCTGTCCACTAAACGGGGAAGACCTTGGCGACACAAGCAGGTTCGAACGCAATCGTCTGGAGCGATCTGGGCCTGGATCCGGTCGCTCTCGACCTCGGCTTCTTCGAGTTGCGCTGGTACAGCCTGGCTTACCTGGCCGGCATCTTCATCGGCTATTGGTATCTCCTGAAGCTGATCAAGCAGCCGGGTTCCCCGATGGCCCGGCGCCATGCCGACGACTTAGTGTTCTACGCGGCGCTGGGCATCATCCTGGGTGGCCGGATCGGCTACATCCTGTTCTACAATCTTAGCTACTACCTCCAGAACCCGCTCGACATGCTGAAGTTGTGGGACGGCGGCATGTCCTTCCACGGCGGAATGATCGGCACGGTGCTTGGGATCATTTATCTCAGTCGCAAGGAGAAGCTGAATTGGCTGCGCGTGCACGACTATGTCGCCTGCTGCGTGCCGTTCGGCCTGTTCTTCGGCCGGCTCGCCAATTTCGTGAACCATGAGCTCTGGGGCGCGCCCACGAGCGCGTCATGGGGCGTGCGCTTTCCGGAGATCATCGACGGCATGATGGTGGTCGGCCCCGCCCGGCACCCGACGCAGATCTACGAAGCGATCCTCGAGGGCGTCGTCCTCTTCGCCATCCTCGCGTGGATGTTCTGGAAGACGCAGGCGCGTTACGAACCGGGCAAGCTCGTCGGCGCCTTCACCTTCTTCTACGGCCTGTTCCGCTTCCTCATCGAGTTTGTTCGGGAGCCGGACGCACAGTTGGTCGGCTTCGCCAATTCGACCGGCCTGCACATGGGTCAATGGCTCTCGCTGCCGATGATCGTCCTCGGCGCCTGGCTGATGTGGACCGCCAAGTCGCGGCGCCAGCGGGTCGAGCCGATTGCTGGTACGGAGAGCGTGGCCTGACACCGCTCGAGCGGGCGCTTCGGGACCGGATCCGGGCCGAAGGCCCGATCAGCCTCGAGGCCTATATGGAGGCCTGCAACACTTACTATTACGCGACGCGCGACCCCCTCGGCCGCGACGGCGACTTCACCACCGCGCCCGAAATCTCGCAGATGTTCGGAGAGCTGGTTGGGGCGGCGCTTGCCGATTGCTGGACCAAGGCCGGCCGGCCGCCCGATGCGATCTACGCCGAGCTTGGGCCAGGCCGGGGAACCCTGGCCGCAGACGCACTGCGTGTCCTTCGCAGCGCCCGTTTTGCGGGAGACGTTCACCTTGTAGAGACCAGTCCCGTACTTCGCGCCCTGCAGGCAGAGCGAGTGCCGGGCGCCCAATGGCATGAGGCCATCGAAGACGTGCCAGCAGCGCCGCTTCTGCTTGTCGCCAACGAGTTCTTCGACGCACTCCCCATCCGTCAGTTCGTGAACGGCATCGAGCGGCGCGTGGAAGTGATCGGCGACGGGCTGGCATTCGACCGTGACGGCGAGATCGTCGAGCAATCTCCGGCCCGGGAAGAGGCCGCTTCGATTATCGCCGGGAGCCTCGTGAAGTCTGGCGGCGTGGCGCTCGTGATCGACTACGGCCATGCGCGAAGTGCGCCCGGCGACACGCTCCAGGCGGTGCGGGGCCATCGCTATGTGCCGACCCTGATGGATGCCGGCGAACAGGACCTTACGTCGCATGTCGATTTCGAGGCATTGGGGCGCGTTGCGAGGGACGCGGGGGCGAAAGTTACTCAGGTCGTGACTCAGGGCGATTGGCTGAACCGCCTCGGGATCGGCGCCCGGGCGGCAACTCTGGCCTCGGCCAATCCCGAGCGCATTCCGGAACTTGCAAAAGCGGTCGACCGGCTGTGTCACGAGGAGCAGATGGGGCAGCTGTTCAAGGTGATGGCCATTCATTCGCCGGACTGGCCAGTTCCAGCTGGGTTCGAGGCATGACGATCGCTTATCGCAAGGCAGGCACAGGGGACGCGGCAGCGATCGACAACGTTTTCCGCACCAGCTTCTGCGACACTTTTGCGCATCTGTACCGGCCGGAGGACCTTGAAGCCTTTCTCAGCAAGTTCACGCTCGATGCCTGGACCGCCGAGCTGGGAGATGAGCGCTATCAATTTCAGGTCGCGGAAGCGGAAGGCGAGATCGTCGGCTTCGTGAAGCTGGGGCCAGCGGAACTGCCGGTGCAGAGGGCCGGCCCGGCAATCGAGCTTCGCCAGCTCTACATCCTGCAGGAGTGGCGTGGGCAGGGCGCTGCGCAGGCGCTGATGG